>JBMLQZ010000542.1:0-7133 GCA_049241285.1 Chitinophagaceae bacterium
TAAAGCTGCTGCATCATCAACCTTTTTTACCCCTCTTCCTCTTCCACCAATATCTGGTTTAATAATTAAAGGATAGTTTAGATTAGCTTTTTCAATTGCCATTATTACCTCAGAAGCATCAGTTCGTTCTTCAAAAAAAAGAGTTGTAGGTTTTGTATGTTGGGGTAAAATGGCATCAATATCTTTTTTGCTTTCCATTAAAAAACCACCGTTTTTAATGCTAGGATTTGCTGCTGAAAAAAAGAAAAAACTTCTAGCCTTAATTCCGTACCAAAGAAATACAGGATATAAAGGCAAATACACCATTGTAAAACTCCAATATTCCCAATGAAGTAGTTGAATAAAAAAAGGTTGCTGTAGCAAACGTTGTATACTTCTTTGAATCATGAATATTAATTATAAATCTTGAATAGCATTGGTATGTAAAGCTATGGAATGAAAATAATTGCTATTGGTGCTACAATCTTGATAAGATAATACTGCTTGATGATTAGTTACAGTAACAGTAGTAATACTTACAGTAACCATATTTTCATCCATAAGTTCTATGTATTTTTTTGATACATTTATTAAGGCCATTTCTTTATGAAATTGTAAAATATCATCGGTATTTAATTCATTTCTTGAATTAATCAACTTTAAAAATTCTTGTTGTTTAAATGCAATTATTTTAGGAGGATAAATTGTTATAGATGACCATATATGGCTTTCATTGGTAGACAGTAACTGAACATGTAGTTGTTGAGCATCCCAAATACATTGATACAAACGCTGTTGCAAAAATAGAATAATTGTACAAGGCTGCATTTCTAGTAAATCCATTTCCTGTAAGGCTTGTAAAGGATTTTCTTCTTTAAAAATATTAGGTAAAATACTTCCCCTACTTTTCTTGTATAATGCTTTTGGTGTATGTTTTATAAAAGCTCCATTTAATAAAACACCTACATCACCATTTGATTTTGAAATAAACCAAGTACCTGCTGCTGCAGTATCAACAGGATAATAGCATGAATATCCATTCTCTAAAAATGCTTGTGGCGGCAATGCAATTGAACGAGCAATATGCTCATCTCTATTACTTGTAATCTGATATCCTTGAGTAGTTTTTATAAAACTTACTGTACACATGATGCTCTATATTTTAAAGTAGAAGGTGCTACTCCAAAAGAACTGTCTAATATATATCCACCTATTTCGTTCACTCCAATCCTAATCAGTGCTAAGTGGTGAATAGCATGTTCATCACAATACAACATTTCTCTTGAATAACTAGAATATAATTGTTGATCATCTTGTTGCACATACATCATTTTATCAGACAAATACAGTTGAGACTTCATTGCTTGTAAACAATCAATTGCAACATTTACAGAGGTTTCAATGGTATAATCTCTTTTACGAGAAGCGTAATTAATTAAGCCATCAGCATAACCATTATGCACACATTGATACATTTCTATTGTATGCCTTACATGCTGACCAATTGATGCATTAGATAAACTAGAACAATTTTTTGTGTAATGATCTGGGCTAATTTTTTGAAGAAACTCCAATAATTCTTCAATAATAGAAACTGTCATGTAAGTTGTTTTAAACCAATGAAAATGAAATTATTTTTTACTAAGTAATTTTAAAAGTTGCTGTTTATCTGCCCAGAAAATATAACTAGCAGCTGCTAACACCAACAACGCGTAAATAAACAATTGTCCTCCATCATTTTTTACTTCAATTCCTAAAATAAATAGGTGACTAATAATGGCTCCAGACATAATTCCTATTGCCATTAAAGCACCAACTACCGATGTTTTTGGAAAAAGAATTAAACAACCAGCAATCAGTTCTGCAATGCCAGTAGCTATTCTACCCCAAGGTTCAATGCCCACTTGGGTAAAGATAAATACAGATTCTTCTGCTGCAGAAAATTTAAAATACAATGTTTGCAACATAATGGTTGCGGCAAGAATGCGACAAATCCAAATGAAAATAATAGATGTTTTCATGTTTAAGTATTGAGAAATATTGAAAAGAAATATGTTTTAAGGTTTGTATGTTTTTAGCCAATTAGCATCGGCATTTTGTTGTAAAACAGTTTCGTTTTTATTCCAACTTTTTAAGGTGTTTGTGAAAAATTTATTGTAGAAGAGATACAATTTCCCATCCAAAATTTTAAATGTTTTAGGGTCAACTTCAACCTTACTGCCATCATTACCCATAGCATAAGCACACCATCCACCATATTGTGGTTCGTATTTTGATGGATTTTTCTTAAACAATTCTTTGTTTTCTGCTGTAGAAAAATAATATACAACACCTTGATAAGCTACAGCTAGTTCTGATTTTCCTTCCACAGATTTGTTCTGTGTAAAATAAGCAACAGCATCGTAACCACTTATAGCAACTTGTTTGTCGTTAATATTAAAATGCTTTTTTCTTTGTTCAGCCTGTGCAAAAATGCCACTTGCTATTGTTGTAAATAATACCAATGATAATAATTGTTTCATGATGATGATTATAATTGAATATTGTATTGAAGATTGAAAACAAAACTTCTAGTTAAGCCATCGGGTCTAATTGTACGAACAACAAAAGGCGTTGCAGCAACCACTTCTAATTGATTATTGTTATGAAAGGTTTTGGTAATTACCAAACCACCATTAAGCGTTAATCCTTTTGAGCCTTGTAATTGAATACGTTGATTGTTGGTATTTACATAACTATCTTCTGCTACATGATAAATAGCTAAAAGATTAGGCTTAATTGATAATGAAGAAGATGGAAATTTAAAGTAATATCCTACCCTTGCTAACACATCGGCAGAACGCTTAAATAAATTTGTTGGTGAAAATTGTTGAGCTTTTTCATTCGTAAAATTACTAGGTAAAAAAGCATTTTTATTCTGTTGAATAACAGGTATTTGTAACCCAGCATTCACCTCCCATTGTTGTTGATACACATAGTTTATTCCTACAATTACATCGTAAGTACCAATACTTGATTGGTAATCTAATGGCAATGATTGGTTAAACTGATTTTTTGTGTTTGCATTGGTTAATGGAATTTTAATACCACCTAATATGGTTACTGCATTGTTTGAATCTTTTTTTGCTGCATAAGTTGCCAAAGCAAACACATCGCCTAATTGAAATGCATTACCTAAAAAACCATTGGCATAAACACTTGTAACTTTTGTTTGCAATAACCACTTTTTATTGAATTGGTATTGATAAGCAACATAAGGATTAATGGTAGTGGTATTTACATCTCCTAAACCATAACTAGCACCAATTTGTAACGATGCTTTATGCTTTTGCGAAAATGTATTATTTTTTAATACGCTTAAACTACAAAAACCAGCATCGCTGCAACCTTGTGCTTTTACAAACACGTTAAGTAAGGTAAACATGCCTAACAAAATTACTTTTTGCATTTTTTGAATTTGCCTCTGTTGACGCTTTGCTGTAAATAACCTTACACTTATTTAAAAATTTTATTACAACTACTAAGAGCCTATTTGCATTATTTGTTTGATATTACTTATAGATTTGAACAATAAATTATAGCATATGGCATCACTAATTATAACTTGTCCTAATTGTAAACATCAATTTGAACCTGGCGATTCAATGAGAGATGAGATTGAAAAAGAATTACGTGAAAAAATGCTGAGTTGGCAAAAAAAGAAAGATGATGAGTTTAAATTGAAGGAAAATGCTTATCAAATTCAATTACAAAAAAAGGAAGAAGAAATAGCCCAAAAAGTAGCAGCAGAAAAACAAAAATTACAAGCTGAATTACAAGAAAGTATTCGTAAAAGCATTGCAAGTGATTATGAAAATCAGTTGAAAATGTTACAACAAAATGCCAGTGAATCTGAAGAAAAACTAAAACTAGCAAGAGAAAAGGAATTAGCCTTTTTACAAAAAGAACAAGAATTAATAAACAAAGAAGCAGAATTGCAATTAACCTTACAAAAACAATTGCAAGAAGAAAGAAGTAAACTTACCGAAGAAATTAGAAAGATAGAAGAACAGAAAGTTTTGATGAAAGAAAATGAATATGTACTAAAACTAAAAGAACTTGAAAAGCAGCTAGATGATCAAAAGAAATTGGCTGAAGAAATGCGTAGAAAATCTGAACAAGGTAGCATGCAATTACAAGGTGAAGTGCAAGAATTGTTATTAGAAGAATTACTAAAATCTACCTTTCCTTTTGATAAAGTAGAAGAAGTGGGTAAAGGTGTTAGAGGAGCCGATTGTATACAAACTGTAAGAAATCAATTTGGTGTTGAAACAGGTAGAATTATTTATGAAAGTAAGCGTACAAAAGACTTTAGCAATGATTGGATTGAAAAATTAAAAGCCGACATGCGTAGTTTAAGTGCCGATATTGCTGTAATTGTTACTCAAACCTATCCAAAAGATATGGATAGATTTGGTGAAAAAAATGGTGTGTACATCTGTTCTTTTGCCGAAGTAAAAAGTGTTGCTTTATTACTGAGAAATGCACTTTTAAAAATTTATGAAGTAAGAAAAAGTCAAGATAACAAGGGAGATAAAATGGTACTTTTATACGATTACCTTGTTGGCAACGAATTTAGTGAACAATGGAAGGCTTTAAGAGATGGATTTATGAGCATGAAACAAAGTATTCAAAACGAACGTAATGCTATGGAAAAACTGTGGAAGGCTAGAGAAAAAGCATTAGAAAGAGTTTTGTTAAGTGCTGTTCATATTAAAGGATCTATTGAAGGAATTGCTGGTGCCGATGCTGTAAACTTAAACTTATTAGAAGATAACGATACTTTGCTAATTGAATAAATTAAGTTGCTGCATAGCAATACAAACGTACAAGAGTGTGACACAACAATAGCTGAAAAGTATTGCTTACGCTGGCTTCAAAAAAAAATAAAAAGTATGCATAATAGAGATACTATGATACCGTTGAACGAAGAAAATAATATTCCTAATACGCCTAGTAGAAAAAAGCCTACTTATAAAATTGAATCGAAGCTTAGAAAATATTTAACCAAATATGGCAGAGAAGTGTATTTGCCAGTGCAATATGATGAGTTGTTACGATTTACATATACCGTTCCACTAAAAACCAATAATGGCAAAGATGCTGCTTGGGAAACGGTTTCGTACGACATGAGAGAATGGGAATATTTACGTGAAGGTTTGGTAAAAGTGTATGCCATTTTACAAACCGAAGGCGACTTTAGCTTTGCCAGTCATTTAGATGTTGAGAGAATAGATTTTTGTTCGTTTGGAAACAGTAAACCTTTTAGAATACGTATTATTAACCGTTATAACGATAATTACGATCATTATTACATTAAACGTGCCGATGCAAACAGGGTATATGGTTTAGAATTAGAACATATGCTTTCGCCCAACCAAATAACCTATTTTACCAATAACGATACTTTAATTGAAGAGCATATTCCTGGCATTCCTGGCGATGAATTTATTAAAAGCTATTTACACCATCCAGATACCAATCAAGTACGTTTTGCAAAAGAGTTTGTAAAATTTAATGAACGTTGTTTTATGCGTTTATTAGGCGATATGCGTAGCTATAATTTTGTAGTAGATATTACACCTGATATTGAAAATATTCAATACCGAATAAGAGCAATTGATTTTGATCAGCAAAGTTATGAGGGACGTAAAAACCTATATTTGCCGCAGTTTTTTAAAGAAAATATTGCTTTTGTTCAACTAGTAATTGATAAGTTAAACAAAGATTCTATTGAACAATATCAAACAGAAGAAAGAACCAAAGTGGTGTTTAGAATTGCCACCAGTAGATATAGATTAAAAGAGTTGATAGATTTAATGTGTGTTGATACCATTTCTACCAACGAAAAAGTACAAAACTTGGCTATAGAATTGGCCAATCATTTTAAAAACCCAAGTTTTTTAAAATCAAAAACAATGGGTCAGGTTGTAAAAATTCAGTTGAAACAAATATTGCTTAAAAAATTAAAATTAGTACCTAAAAAGTTGAATTATTAGGTTCTAAATTATTGCAGAAAGAGATACACAACACATGGCAAAAGATAGCAAACAAGCAGCATTAGGTTTTATTTTTATTACGTTATTAATTGATGTTATTGGTTTTGGAATTATTATACCAGTTTTACCCAAACTCATTATTTCATTAAATGGCGGCACCATGAGCCAAGCATCTACCATTGCTGGTTGGCTTATGTTTGCGTATGCTTTTGTACAGTTTATTTGTGCTCCTGTTTTAGGTAATTTAAGCGATCAGTTTGGTCGTAGACCCATACTTTTATTTTCGCTTATTGGTTTTGGATTAGATTATATTTTACAAGCCTATGCACCCAATATTGCTTGGCTATTTGTGGGAAGAATTATTGCAGGAATTACTGGTGGAAGCTTTACTACAGCCTCTGCATATATTGCCGATATTAGTACTCCAGAAAAAAGAGCTCAAAATTTTGGAATGATTGGTGCTGCCTTTGGTTTAGGCTTTATTATTGGGCCAATTATTGGTGGCTTACTTGGCAAGTTTGGCGAAAGAATTCCTTTTTTTGCAGCTGCTGGCTTAGCATTAGCAAATGCTCTATATGGTTATTTTATTTTACCAGAATCATTAACTAAAGAACATCGTAGAGCCTTCTCTTGGAAACGTGCCAATCCTTTTGGTGCATTACTACTATTAAAAAAGTATACAGTTATTGCTGGTTTAGTTGCCTCAATTGCCTTGTTATATATTGCTGGTCATTCAGTTCAAAGCACTTGGACATTCTACACCATGTATAAATTTTCGTGGACAGAAACTATGGTGGGTTATTCACTTGGTTTTGTGGGTATTATTGTTAGTTTGGTACAAGGTGGTTTAATAAGGGTAGCAATTCCAAAATTAGGGCAAGAAAAATGCGTGTATATAGGCTTGGCATTATACACCATTGGCTTTGTATTATTTGCCTTTGCCACCAGCGGTTGGATGATGTATGCCTTTTTAATTCCTTATGGTTTAGGTGGCATTGCAGGTCCGGCAATTCAATCAATCATATCATCACATGTACCAGCAAACGAACAAGGCGAATTACAAGGTGCCTTAACTAGTTTAATGAGTGCTACAACCATTATTGGCCCTGTATTAAT
>JBMLQZ010000543.1:0-1743 GCA_049241285.1 Chitinophagaceae bacterium
ATTGCAACTGCCAGGTCTCGCCACTTAGTAAATTTTTTCCGGTTTGCATGTCATAATCCAACATTTCTACCACTTCCGATCCATCAATGAATGCTGGAGGGCTAGTTCGAAAACCTTCCATCATGGCCGCAATTTCTTTTTGACCGTTCATACCCTTTTTAGTGATACTGATTAGGTTTTCAAGGTAAAAACCATATTGAATGTATAAGTCTATCAATTTATCATACAGCGATCTTCCTTTTGCTTTTTCGTATGCAGCCATTTCACACATTAACGCTACAGAACTAACGGCATCTTTATCTCTAACCTTGTCTCCTATCATTAGTCCAAAACTTTCCTCACCACCAACCACGTAATTCATTTTACCTTCAAGTTCTTTAATTTTTTCAGCTATCCACTTAAAGCCAGTTAGTACATTAAAGCAAGCAACATTGTTTTTCTCTGCCAATACATTCACCATTTCTGTAGTTACAATTGTTGTAACTACCATATCGTTGGGCTGAGCAATGCCTTTAGCTTTTCTTGCTTCTAACATGTAGGCAATTGCTAAAACAGCGGTTTGATTTCCATTCATTAAAACCCATTCACCTTTGTGATTTTTTACACCTACACCTACTCTATCAGCATCAGGATCGGTACCACATAAAATATCTGCATCTTGCAACTTTGCTTGTTGTAACCCAAGGTTCATTGCTTCACTTTCTTCTGGATTTGGATAAACTACTGTTGAAAAATTACCATCTGGCTTAGATTGTGCCTCAACTACTGATACATTGGTAAATCCAAATGCCTTTAAAGCTTTTGGAACTAAAGTAATTCCTGTGCCATGTATTGGCGTGTAAACAATTTTTAAATCGTGTTGCTGAGCAATTACATCAGGATAAACGCTTAATCCTTTTAGCATTTCTATATATGCATTGTCAATAGCTTCACCAATAATAGTAATATTTTGCTCGCCACCAGACCATAAAACATCATCTACATTCGTAATGGCTTCTACCTCTTTAATTACATTTTTATCATGAGGAGGCACCAATTGTCCACCATCATCCCAATAAGCTTTATAACCATTATACTCTTTAGGATTATGGCTAGCCGTATTTACAACACCAGCTTTACAACCTAAATATCTAATTGCAAAACTTAATTCTGGCGTTGGACGCAAATCTTCAAACAAATACACTTTTAATCCATTAGCTGCAAAAATTGATGCAACCGTTTCAGCAAAAAAGCGACTATTATTTCTGCTATCATGAGCAACTGCTACTTTAATTTCAGTATCACCAAATGTTTTTTTCAAGTAATTGGTAAAACCTTGAGTAGCCATACCAACAGTATATTTATTCATTCTATTGGTACCAACACCCATAATACCACGTAGCCCACCAGTTCCAAACTCTAAATTTCTATAATAACTTTCTTCTAATTCTGCAGGATTTTCTTCTTGCAATTGTTTAATGGCTTGTTTAGTGGCTTCATCGTAATTACCTGTAAGCCATTCTTGAACTTTTTCTACAATAGCAGCATTCATGTGATGGAATTTTTATTTTTATTTTTTTTGTTACCAGCAATCTGTTCGTGGTGCAACATCAGTGGCGTCGCACTCTTGTACAAACAATCGCTATGCAGCTTTTTAATTATAATTTTATTTTACACTTTAAATATAAGCCCCTATTATTTCATCATTAACAACTTCAACCTCAATATGATCTTGCAAAGTTGTTGCTATGCTTAAACCAACAT
>JBMLQZ010000544.1:0-5035 GCA_049241285.1 Chitinophagaceae bacterium
ATTATACGCTAAAATATTTGTACCAGTAGAAGTAGGTATATAAATATCTTTATTACTTGCTTCACCACATTCATTTACTTTTTGTTTAGTGGCAACCATAGCTAGTGTTTGTCTACCAGCAAAATCAGGATTTTCAGTATAATCTTTATCGTAAGCACCAAAATAAAACTTAATTCCATCACCACCATGCATTTTTGCACGTTCTAAAAATTCTTCAATTTCTTCAATGCTCCACCATGCACTTAAACTATCTTCTTTACCCAAACGTTCGCTATTATGTACCCAACGTTCTTGTTTGTAATTTCTAATTACAGAGTCTACATGTTGTGTAGAAACATACTTTCCTACTCTTAAGCTTTTTTGTTCGATGGTTGTCATGGGAATTAATTTTTGTGGTTGATATTTATTTTTTGATGATGTAAAAATAGTATCACACAAAATCCCATTTATTTGCGTAGCAAATAGAAATCAATTAATTGTTGATTAATTATATTTATAATGTAATAATTATCAATATTTTTACGCAAAAAAAAGCAAAAAAAATCCGTTTGGGTAACGAAAAAAAACAGTAAAATTACGTTGCTATAATTGCGTGAATTGCGTAGCGTAAACTGCTGCTAAAACATTCAAAAAATGCGTAGTAAATATTTGTTGTCATTTTCTTATCAACTAAATTATCAATGTAAATTCAATTTCATTTATTTGTTTACAATCCAATTTCCAGCTGAAATACCCCTTTTACCATGCTTCCTGAAGATAAATAATCTTCAGGATTTTTTATTTTAGTCTTTTGGTAATAAGTCGTATTCCCACATTGAGTATTTGATTATTTATTTTATAATTTCTATATATAACAAGTTTTTTTGTTAAATTACATTCATGTTATATGTGAATGACCAATTGCATAGCCAATTCTTTTTTCTTTCAAAAAAGGCTCCATTACTTAAAATACTTTTGGCTTTTATAACAGGCATTGTATGCCAATATTATTGTCAGTTTTCATTTTATTTACTGTGTGTTTTTACGTTTACTTTTTCAATTATAACAGTATTATCGCTTTTGGTTTCTTATAGAGTTGCCTTTATGTATCGTTTGCTTTTTGGCATTGCATTGTTGGCTGTTGTAATGGGTATTGGTGCAACCACAGTTTATGTAAACAATGGTACTCATCAAAAACATTCTATTACTCAAAAGTATATACCTAATAGTTTGGTATTTGTTACAGTGCAAGAACCTTTGGTTGAGAAACAAAATTCTTATAAAGCCATTGCTACCATTAATGCCATTAAAAACGAAGAGAATGAGTGGGAGCAAGCTAGTGGTAATCTGTTACTGTATTTTAAAAAAGACAGTACTCAAAAATATTCTGTTGGTTATGGTAATCAACTAGTTATAAAGGCCAATTTAACGCCTATACAAAATGCAGGAAACCCTGGTGGTTTTAATTACAAGCAATACTGTGCCTTTCAAAATATATATTATCAAACATTTTTGCAATCAAACAATTTTATTGTAACAAATACAATTCAAAAAAAATGGTTTCAAGAATGGTTATTGAATACCAGACAAAAAGTATTAAATATTATTGAATCGGCTATTCATGAAAAAAATGAGCAAAGTGTAGCTGAGGCACTATTAATTGGCTATAGAGGCAACTTAGATAGAGATTTAGTTCAAGCATATAGTAATACTGGTATTGTACACATTATTGCCATTAGTGGCTTGCATTTAGGGATGATATATGAACTATTACTTTTTCTGTTTAAACCCTTTCAACAGCAAAAATGGGTTGTATTGATAAAGCCCATTTGTATATTAATTGTTATTTGGCTATTTACATTACTTGCTGGTGCAGTTCCATCAATACTTAGAAGTGCTGTGATGTTTACTTGTATTGTAATTGGTGATGTATTTGGAAAAAGAACCAATATATACAATATGATTGCAGCTTCAGCCCTGCTGATACTGCTCATTCAGCCATATAGTTTATGGGATGTTGGGTTTCAATTAAGTTATGCTGCCGTATTAAGTATTGTATTGTTTTCAAAGAAAATTGAACAACTGTTTTATTTTGAAAATAAGTTGTTGCAATTATTTTCAACGCTATTATCGGTAACAATTGCTGCACAAATATTTACAATGCCAATACTGTTATATCACTTTCATCAACTACCAACTTTATTTTTATTTACCAATATTTTGGCTGTGCCATTATCTACAATTGTATTGTATTTATTATTGTTGTTAGTAGTTTTTGGTTCAATTTTTCAATCACTTGTCATTTATTTAGGATGGGTAATTGATAAAATTTTATGGGTAATGAATGATTTTGTTGTTGCCATTAACGAATTGCCATTTGCAGTGATAGGTGGCATACAAATTAACCTATTTCAAGTAGTAATTTTATTTGTAGCAATTGCTTGTTTTGCATTATGGATTCATCAAAAAAAGCCGAGTATTTTAGTATATGCACTTGCTTGTTGTACTGTTTTTTTAGGAATTAGATTCTTGAATTTTATGCAAGTGAAACATCAACAAAAGCTTGTAGTTTATAATGTTCCAAAACATCTTGCTGTTGATTTAATAGCAGGTAGAGATTACTTATTTTTAGGAGATACTGTTTTATTGAGAGATGGATTTCTTAGAAATTTTCACTTACAGCCGTCTAGAGTAAAACATAGACTTAATGGTGTTTTAAACGCTAATAATTATTTTATTAAAAATCATTTATTAGTATATAAAAACAACCGTATTTTAATACTGAGTGGAAAGCCAATAGCAACAAAACCACTAACTAAAAAAATTGATGTTGATGTAATTATTTTCACACAAAATCCTACACTTTATGTAAAAGAAGTTGCAGCAATTTTTAATTGTAAGCAATATGTTTTTGATGCTTCAAATAGTTTTAAAAAGATTTCGTATTGGAAAAAAGATGCCATTGAATTACAGTTGCCTTGTCATGTAGTTAGTGAACAAGGTGCCTTTGAATTGCCATTATAAAAAAGCCCTTATCAAATTTTTGATAAGGGCTTTTTCTAGTTTTAGAATGCGTTAAAATTCAGTTTTAAATTCTATGTATCGTAAGAATTCATTTTTCTTTTCTTCAGTTTGAAAACTTCCTCCATAAAATGCTGTAACAGTACTGCTACTTTCATCTTCAACCCCTCTACTAGAAACACATAAATGTTTGGCATCAATTACAATAGCAACGTTTTCTGTTTCTAAAACTTCTTGTAATTTTTTTCCAATTTGCATGGTAAGGCGTTCTTGCACTTGTGGTCTTTTGGCAAAATATTCAACCAATCTATTTAGTTTACTTAAACCAATTACTTTACCATTACTAATGTAAGCAATGTGTGCTTTACCCATAATAGGTACAAAGTGATGCTCACAGTTACTATAGAATGAAATGTTTTTTTCTACTAACATTTCATTGTATTTATACTTGTTTTCGAATAATGCCATTTTAGGCATATTCTCTGGATTTAATCCTTGAAAAATTTCTTTCACATACATTTTAGCTACTCTATGTGGAGTGCCTTTAAGACTATCATCGGTTAAATCTAAACCAAGGATATTCATGATGCTTCTAAAGTGTTCTTCAATATTTTGAATTTTTTCTTCATCAGATAACTCAAAAGCATCTTCACGTAAAGGTGTATCTATTGATGTAAGTACATGGTTATCGCCCATTTCGTCTATCATAGTATCGCTTAATTCTATTTTGTTATCAGTATTCAACTGGATATTCAACAAAGTTCCGTTCTGTTTCATACAATCTTATTTTTAAATGATGTTTTGCATCAATTTTTAGTCTTAATAAATCATAAATAACTATGGCAATATTTTCAGCTGTAGGATTTATATTTTGAAATTCTATCGTGTCTAGATTTAAGTTCTTATGATCGAATTTGTCTAAAACATTTTCTTTAATTACGTCGCTCAAAACCTTCATATCAATTACATAACCCGTATTTGCATCTGGTATTCCAGTTACCTGAACAATGAGCTCGTAGTTATGGCCGTGATAATTTTTATTGTTACACTTACCAAAAACAGCTTCGTTTTGAGCATCTGACCAATTAGAATTATGTAATCTATGTGCTGCATTAAAGTGCTCTTTTCTAAATACTGCTACTTTGTTCATAATTTATTCTTTAATACATAACCATTACTCATGCTTTGTGAGCACTTGATAAAGAATTCGTAAAATTTAACTTTTGAAACATTATTATTAATTGTGTGGCACTGCGTAAAAAGTGTGTTTACCAAGTGGCCTTACATATTTAAGGAGCGACAATACATTAATAATAGAGCTTCGGTATTTCTACTTGAACGAATAACGTACCAAACACATTTTGTCAGGTAATTATACATTCAATGCTATTAATAACCAATCTAAAAGCCTTTTGTTTAATAAAAAGAAAAATAAACTAAACAAAAATGCTGTAGAACTTTATTCAACCGAAATCAAATGCATTTAAAAGATGAAAGGTATATTGGTTTCTTTAACTAAAAGTAAATTACACCGAATTTATTCACCAAAATATTCTACAAAAATTCTTGGTGTTTCGTATAATTTAATTGAATGAAGTTGAACAGTTGGGGGTAAATGTGGTATTAACTGTTGCCAAATGCCTAAAACCAAATTTTCTGTGCTACACATTTTTCCTTGTAAAAAATCTACATCTAAGTTTAAATTTTTATGATCCAGCTTTTTAATAACGTGTACCTGAATAATTTTACTCAAATGTTTTACATCCATTAAAAAACCAGTATCTGGATCTGGTTTTCCTTTAATTGTTACAAATAAATCAAAATTATGACCATGCCAATTTTCATTGGCACACAATCCAAAAACTTCTTCATTTTTTTCTTTGGTCCAATTAGGATTATATAGTTTATGAGCCGCATTAAAATGCTCTAAACGAGTTAGATACACCATTTCTTAAGTAACAATTTTTTGCAAAGGTAATGGTTAGATTGTTTTTTAAGGATTTTGTGCAAGAAGTGTATATATAATTTGATGGGT
>JBMLQZ010000545.1:0-3111 GCA_049241285.1 Chitinophagaceae bacterium
TAAATTGGTAACTTCTGTTTTAGCTGCCCGCGCAGCATGCAAAAAAAAATAAAATAAAAAAAAAAAAAAAAAACCGATGAAACATCCGACAAGAAAATAAATGGCGGCAAATATTCTTGTTCTATAAAGTTATTTTCGCCCAAGTGACTATACTGATAATTTTTACCATAACCCATATCTTTCATCAACTTTGTGGAGGCATTTCGTATATGCAATGGAACGGGCAAATCGCCATGTTTTTGAACAGCTTGCAAAGCCAAACCAATGGCCTCATAAGCCGTATTACTTTTAGGAGATGTTGCCAAATAAATGGCACATTGTGATAGTATAATTCTACTCTCTGGATAACCAATTTTACTAACTGCATCAAATGTACTGTTGGCTAATAACAAAGCATTTGGATTAGCATTGCCAATATCTTCACTGGCAAAAATGAGCATTCTTCTAGCAATAAATTGTACATCTTCTCCCCCATCAATCATTCTAGCTAACCAATAAACAGCAGCGTTAGGATCGCTTCCTCTCAGGCTTTTTATAAATGCAGAAATAATGTCGTAATGCTGCTCTCCTTTTTTATCATACAAGGCAATTTTTTGCTGAGCAACCTCCATAACAATAGCATCATTAATAATAATATTGGAAGCATTTTTTACTTGAGCAGCTATAACAGCAAGTTCAAATAAATTCAAGAGTTTTCTAGCATCGCCACCACTAATATTGATTAATGCTTCAGTTTGTTCTATGTGTATGGAAAGTGTGTTTAAAAATGTATCTTTTGCTATTGCTTGATGCAACAATGCTTCTAATTCATTTCTCTGCAAAGCCTTTAATACATACACTTGTGACCTACTTAATAACGCACTATTTACTTCAAATGATGGGTTTTCTGTAGTTGCACCTATCAGAGTAATAATTCCTTTTTCTACAGCACCTAATAAAGCATCTTGCTGACCTTTATTGAAGCGATGTATCTCATCAATAAATAATATTGCCGATGCCATTTGTTTGGCTTGTTCTATAACTTCTCTTACCTCTTTAACACCACTACTAATAGCACTTAATTGAAAATAATGGGCTTGTACTGCTTGTGCAATTATATGAGCAATAGTAGTTTTTCCAACACCAGGAGGGCCCCATAAAATAATAGATGGAATTTTATTGCTTTCAATAGCTGTACGTAAAATACTGCCTTTACCTGTAAGGTGTTGCTGACCAATTAAATCATCGAGTGTAGTTGGCCTTACTCTTTCTGCTAATGGTATTTGATTATTCACAATTACAAAGTAAGAAAAATAAAAATCAAGAATGAATGTTTAGTTTTGTAAAAAAATTACATGAAGTTTTTAGTGTTTTTTCTATTGTTATTTGTGATGCTAGCATGCAACGAACTTGATAAAGATACGGCTGAAAAAAAAGTAACTATTGAACAACCATTAGATAGTAGTTATATTTCTGCTGTTGAAGAAGGAAAAGCACTTTTTTTAACCCATTGTAGTACTTGTCATGCTGTAAACAATGACTTAACTGGACCAGCTTTAGCTGGAGTTGAAAGCCGATGGAAAGAGAAAAATTTATTGTATGGTTTTATCAAAAATTCTGACAACATTATTGCAAAAGATGCTTATGCAAAAGACTTGTTTAACAGATGGAATAAAGTGAAAATGAATAATTTTGAATGGCTAAAAGACAAACAAATAGAACATATTTTACAATACATTCAAAGCGTTACAGAATTAAAATAGCCATTAGAATTCTTTTAATAAAATAGAGCATGCTTAAATAAGTTTTGAACTTAGAAGCTGTTTGAGTTAATTATTTGATATCTCTTATGGCATTTTATTTGGTTACAACTTCGTTAGATTTTTCGCCTTAGGGGTTTAGACTAGGGCTGCATAATCTTCCTTGTTTCGTTCAAAAAAATATCCATAATCTATTCTAAACAATTAACTCAAACAGCTTCTTTATTTTTCTAAATTAAACAATTACTTTTTGCTTTTTTGCTGCTGAGAATAATACTTACAAATTTGTTGTAAACCACAAGTTTCGCATTTAGGATTTCTTGCAGTACAAGTATATCTACCAAATAATATAAGCCAATGATGGGCTTTATGCACTACCTCTTTTGGAATAAATTGAATTAATTGTTTTTCAGCTGCTAAAGTTGTGGTTGCTTTAGTGGTTAATCCTAATCTAGCACTTACTCTAAATACATGGGTATCAACAGCCATATTGGGTTGAGCGTCAATAACACTGGTAACTACATTGGCGGTTTTTCTTCCAACACCTGGTAACTGAACTAATTCGTTTACAGTCATGGGGACTTCTCCATTAAATTTTTCTAACAACAAATTGGCCATTCCAATTAAATGTTTGGTTTTATTGTTTGGATAAGAAATACTTCTTATTAATGGAAATAATTCATCAAAAGTTGCAGTAGCAAGTGCTTGTGGAGTAGGATATTTTTTAAAAATTTTAGGAGTGGTTAGATTAACTCTAACATCAGTACATTGAGCAGAAAGAATTACAGCAACTAATAACTGAAACGGATTATCATAGATTAATTCTGTTTCAGCATTACTAATTGTATTTTCAAAATATTCAAGAGCTATTTGATATCGTTGTTTTTTTGTCATTTCATTTGAATTACACTCACTAACAAACATACCTAATTAGATGAATTGTAAACAAAAAGTTTTGGTAGAAACCGCTACAAAAAAACTGTTTGATTAAACTTGAACACTTTCGTTACCATCAAGCACTTTTCAGTTGTTATTTCATAAAATCACATAAATATGCTATTGCATTAGCTTATTAGAATACACATATTTGCAATGCATAACAAGAAAAAGATGTAGTGTAATAGCATTAGTTTATGCAAAAAAAGTTCACGAAAACAAGGCTGTATTTTTATACTAGCTTTTCTATACAAGGGCAATTATAGAATAAGTATGCCAATACTTTATTCGATAAAAGCAATCATTTTAGCATTTAGTTTTCTGGTTTTTGAAGCTCCTTCTTTTCTAAGAGGGAGCTCTTTTTTTGGGGTAGCTTAAAAAATTATCTTTTAAAAAGTTTCCATCTACCTATATTCATCATAACAATTACTTTTAC
>JBMLQZ010000546.1:0-1949 GCA_049241285.1 Chitinophagaceae bacterium
AACGTAACTATTACCGATTTTAATTTACTCAATAACTTTATACCAGTAGATTCGTTAATACAACTACCTGTTGTTCGTCTACAACATAATCAAAACTCATTCACCATAAATTTCAGTGCATTAAGTTTTTTACAAAAAGATAAATTATTGTACTACTATAAAATGGATGGCATTGATGAAGATTGGGTAAAAACAGACAACCTTTTACAGGTTAGTTATTCATTATTACCTCCAGGCAAATACAGCTTTCATGTTTATTGCGAAAATATAGATGGTGTAAGAAGCAATACAATTACCACATTAAATATTATTATTGAACCACCCTTCTGGAAAACAAAATGGTTTATCAGTTGCATGATTACGTTAATACTTATGATAGCGTATAGTATGCATCAATTGCAAATTTTTAGACTATTAGCTGTAGAAAAAATTAGAAACAGAGTAGCAAGAGATTTACATGACGATATGGGTAGCACACTTAGTACCATTAATATATTAAGCTCTATGGCTAAAGCAAAATTGAGCGTTGATACACAAAAAACTGCTGAATACATAAGTAAGATTAGCGATAATAGTCAACGAATGATGGAAGCAATGGATGATATTGTTTGGGCTATTAAACCAGCTAATGATAATATGGCTAAAATAGTAGCCAGAATGAGAGAGTTTGCAACAAATGTATTAGAAGCCAAAGAAATTGAACTTGCATTTAGTGTTTCAGAATCTGTAAATCAAGTGCAGCTAGATATGGAGTCTAGAAGAGATTTCTTTTTAATTTTTAAAGAAGCAGTTAATAATGTTGCAAAGTATGCAAAATGCCAAAACACAACGGTGCAATTATACACACAAAAAAAATTACTTCATTTAATAGTTAAAGATGATGGCATTGGTTTTCAAGTAAAAAAAGCCGATTCTGGTAATGGCATGGGCAATATGCAAAAAAGAGCAGATGCTTTAAATGCCAAATTGATGATTACTTCTGAGATAAATATTGGCACTACCATTCATTTAATTATTCCAACAAAATAATTCGCAACAGTTCATGAATAGATTGCTTAGTCAAAAATTTCGTTTTCTCACTTTTATATGTATTGCATTATTGCCATACATACATGGGTATAATTTAAACGAAACATACTTATCGCCTTTTTCAACAGTAAATGAGCCTTTAACTATTACTACCTTTTTTGAATACTTTATTGCAAATGGAATTTTGCGATTTAGAATACCTGTACTATTCATAATATCTGGTTATTTATATGCACAATTCGATAACCAACCTTATTTACATCAAATCAAAAAAAGATTCATCACCCTTATTATTCCCTTTCTTTTATGGAGTGCTATTGGCTTGCTCATTACCTATTTATTTCAACAGTTTAGCTTTACAGCTAAAGCAGTTTTAAATGCTGAACTAGATCAGTTTGGAAACAACGCACCTTACAGTACTTTTTCAATGAGCGATTTGTTAGAAAGATGGCTATTAGCACCACCTGCTTTTCAATTATGGTTTATACAAAGTTTATTTTTTTACAATTTGCTGTATCCAATATTTAAATGGTTTATTAAGAAAATTCCAGTCATCTGGTTAATATTCACTTGTTTGTTATGGTTTAGTTTATTTGGAACAATTTTTATAGGTGGCATGGGCTTATTTTATTTTTCATTAGGCATATGGCTTCAACAGAAAAACTTCTCATTAAACGAAAAACCAAAATGGTTTAATTTAGGTTTGGCATGGATATTTTTTATTGGTGTTTGTGTAATCAAAACTTTTATGGCTTTTGAACTTGCACCAGAACCTTTATCAACAACCATTACAATACTAGTTTTATATAACCTATCGGTAGTTGTAGGAATATTGTGTGTTTGGTATAGTGTAAATAGCTTATCAATAAAAAGTTTAGAGCATCCATTTTTCAAAGAAATAAGTAAATATTCATTCTTTA
>JBMLQZ010000547.1:0-10148 GCA_049241285.1 Chitinophagaceae bacterium
TATTAATTGCTGTTCCTTCTGCTATTAAAGTATTTAACTGGTTAACTACAATATGGAGAGGTAATATTCGTTTCACTCCAGCAATGATGTTTTCAATTGGATTCGTAAGTTTATTCATATCAGGTGGATTAACAGGTATATGGTTAGGTAACTCAGCATTAGATATTCACTTGCACGATACTTATTTCGTAATTGCACACTTCCATATTGTAATGGGTGTAGCAAGTATGTTTGGTATGTTTGCGGGTATTTATCATTGGTATCCTAAAATGTATGGTACTTATTTAAACAATACATTAGGTTATGTACATTTCTGGATTACTATTGCTGGTGCTTATTTGATATTCTGGCCAATGCACTATGAAGGTTTAGCTGGTATGCCTCGTAGATACTATGATTACAGTACTTGGGAAAGCTTTAAACAATTTGCAGAATTGAATAGATTTATAAGCACAGTTGCTATGATTGTTTTTGCAGCACAATTGTTATTCTTATTTAACTTCTTCTATTCAATTTTTAAAGGAAGAAAAGTTACTACTTTAAATCCTTGGGGTTCAAATACATTAGAGTGGACTACACCAATTCGTCCTGGTCATGGAAACTGGCCTGGTGAAATTCCTGAAGTACACCGTTGGGCTTACGACTATGGGAAAGATGGTAAGGAATTTATACCACAAACTACAGTTGTGGGTGAAGATGAAAGCCATCATTAATAAAACAATTATCTTTCTCAAAGCCCTGAATTTTCAGGGCATTGTTTTTAGGCTACTCATAGACATATAAACTTGTTGAATAATTTACATTTTTTATTCAACTGGATAAGTAAACATGAATAATTCTTCATCACATACTGTTAATTCAAGAAGTTTTACACTAGCATCTAAGGTTAAAGATTACTTTCAGTTAATTAAGTTTACACTTAGTTTCACTGTGGTTTTTTCTTGTGTTATTTGTTATTTGTTAGCTCCAAAAGTTGTTGATTATAACTGGTGTATGATTACAATTTTGTTTTTGGCTGGAATGTTGGTTACAGGTAGTGCAAATGCTATTAACCAAGCAGTTGAAAAAAATACAGATGCTGTAATGAAAAGAACGGCATCACGACCAGTTGCAAGTGGAAGAATGAAACAACAAGAAGCATTCACCTTTGCAGCCATTGCAGGATTATTAGGTGTATTATTAATGTGGCATTATTTTAATTTATCTTCTGCATTAATTTCAGCCTTTAGTTTATTTCTTTATTCATACATCTATACACCTTTAAAGCGAATAAATTCCATAGCTGTATTAGTAGGTGCTTTTCCTGGTGCCTTACCTTGTTTAATAGGTTGGGTAGCTGGTAATGATGATTTTAGTGCAGGTGGATGGATCTTATTTGGAATTCAGTTTCTTTGGCAATTTCCACACTTTTGGGCTATTGCATGGGTTGCTCACCAAGATTATAGTAAAGCTGGATTTAAATTATTACCTGCAGATAAGGGGCCTACAAGGTTTACAGCCGTTCAGGCAATTATGTATAGTGTTCTAATGATTCCTATGGGAATTTTGCCAAATTATTTCGGTTTAACAGGAAATACTAGCTTATGGATAGTATTAGCTGCTAATATATTCATGGTAATTCAATGCATTCGTTTATATCAATCAATGGATGTAAAAGCGGCAAGAAGAGTCATGTTTAGTAGTTATATCTATTTACCAATTGTATTATTGGCATTATTAGCTGATAAGATGCATTAAAGTATTTAAATCAAATAAATAATTATTCATTAATTAAATAACAGTGTGATGGAATTAGCGAGTAAAAATGATGTAAAAAGAATACACCCACACAAATTTACTTTATGGGTTGCAATGGGTAGTATAATTATGATGTTTGCTGGTTTAACGAGTGCCTACATTGTAAAGAAAAATCAAAGCAATTGGTTAGAATTCGGGTTGCCCATTGTTTTTTATTATAGCACCGTAGTAATTTTAGCAAGCAGTGTTACCATACATCTTAGCTTTAAAGCGTTCAAAGCAAGAGAAATGAATAGATACAGAATGCTCATATTAATAACTGCAATTCTAGGTATTCTATTTATGGGTTTACAGTTTGCTGGTTTTGCAAATTTAGAATCTAGAAATATTCCTTTATTTGGAGTAAAAAGTAATGCAGCTACTTCATTCTTAGGCATAATAACTGGTTTGCACATGGTGCATGTTTTGGGAGGCGTAGTTGCAATTGTTGTAATTGTTATTAGAGCATATTTTAGTAAAATAAAAAATTACAGTAGTATTCCCATTGAAATAGTGAGCACCTATTGGCATTTTGTAGATATTTTATGGATTTATCTATTTATTTTTTTCAATTGGCTATAAAACAAAAGAAAAAAATAAACTTTATTCACTTTTATTCAACACTAGCTAATATTTTTGTAGCTATAATTCTTATTAACGAAACATGAGTACAGTAACAACAGCAGCAATGCCCACAAAATTGTGGAATGGTGGTAAAAGCCCATTTAATGTAGAGTATGGAAAATTAATGATGTGGTATTTTTTGATGAGTGATGCTTTTACATTTGGTGCATTCTTAATTTCTTATGGAACCATTCGCTTCTCATCAAATGGATGGCCTGATCCTAACGAAGTATTTCAATCTTTTCCAGGTTTAGGTAGTGGATTGCCATTGATGTTTGTTAGTTTAATGACTTTCATTTTGATTATTAGCTCCGTAACAATGGTATTAGCAGTACATGCAGGCCATAACATGGATAAAAAAGGTGTTGTTAAAAACCTAATTTTAACTATCATTGGTGGAGCAGCTTTCTTAGGTTGTCAAGCATGGGAGTGGTCTCATTTACATCATGAAGGTGCATGGTGGGGGTTAAATCCTTTCTTAAATGCTGATGGTACACAATCTTCAACAAACTTTACCAACTACTTCTTTACCATAACTGGTTTTCATGGTTTTCACGTATTGAGTGGGGTTGTAATTAATATTGTAATGTTAATTATGACATTAATGGATAAGTTTGAAGAAAGAGGTCATTATTTGATGATCGAAAAAGCTGGTTTATACTGGCACTTTGTTGATTTAGTTTGGGTATTTGTATTTACTTGTTTCTATTTAATTTAATTTTTCTCATTCATATAAAATTATATAATGGCACATACAGCAGATCAGCATCATGATGATGGTGCAGCGGTAAAAGAAATATGGAAAGTAACTGCATTCTTAACCGTACTTACAATTATTGAATTAGCTTTAGGGTTTTGGATGATGAAATTAGATTCTAAGAGCACCATTTTTGCTATAAAAGGTGTCATTGTAATTCTAATGATATGGAAGGCATTTTACATTGTGGCTTACTTTATGCACTTAAAGCATGAATTTAAAAGCTTAATAATGACCATAGTTATGCCTTTATTGTTATTTGTTTGGTTTATAGGTGCATTTTTATATGAAGGCGATTCGTATAAAAATTTACGTAACACTTATGATCCATACAAAAAAGCTCAAACTGAGATTAAAGTTGAAAAAAAGCAGCATTCTTCACACGGTTCAGAAGAAAAGCATGAATCTACGGAGCATAAAA
Organism: Chitinophagaceae bacterium; assembly: GCA_049241285.1. Lineage (GTDB taxonomy): Bacteria > Bacteroidota > Bacteroidia > Chitinophagales > Chitinophagaceae > Parasediminibacterium. The sequence goes on from JBMLQZ010000547.1 coordinate 3,579, forward strand.
AAGCTGTTGAATAATTATAGCTTTAAGATGGATGTTTGAATTTGCAAATCATAATTTTTTATTTAATATTTCGAAAACCATCGCACTTTTGCGGTGGTTTTTTGTTACTTATTTTGTGGCTAAAAATTAAGATTACATTGCAAAAGGTTCTATTAAACAATTGAAGAATTTATTATGAATAAAAATGCACTATTGGCTTTGTGCGTAGCCATACTGTTACCACTATCTGCTTATTTGTGGTTAAAATCCGTTGGAGATACCGCTGTTATTATGCCAAGAAAATACTTTCTTGATACGGTAATTACAGGTGTTGTTAATGGTAAACAACAAACTGATAGTATATGGCATAGAACCGCCAATATTACGCTTGTGAATCAATTAGGAGATACGGTAAGTTTATATGATATACAAGGTAAAATTATTGTAGCAGATTTCTTTTTTACCCATTGTAGAAGCATTTGCCCTAGGCTTACAAGAAGTATGTCTAAACTACAACAGTCGTTTATTAAGGGTGGAAATATGCGAAAGAAGGTAGATACTTCTGTGGTGCATTTTCTTTCATTTAGTATAGATGCAGATAGAGATAGTGTTTCAGTTTTAAAAGATTATGCCGATCGTTTTGGCGTGAATCATGATAACTGGTGGATGCTTACAGGAGATAAAAAGAAAATAGCAGATTTTGCTTTTAAAGAACTGAGAGTTGATCAATATGATAGCCAACCAATAGATTCAGATTTTGTACATACCAATCGCTTTGTGGTTTTAGATAAAGATTATGTAGTTAGAGGTTTTTACAATGGGTTAGATACTAATTCAGTATCTAAACTTGCAAGAGATATTGGAGCATTAATGTTAGAAAAAAATCGCAAGAAAAAGAGTACAGTATTTACTCAAATTATTGATTTAAGTTGGTTGTGGCTAATTATTATTGTGGCGGTAATTTTCTTTGTAGTGTATATGCAAGGAAGAAGAAAAATTAATGGATAATTTATTATTTAGTTATTTAAACAACATACTATGTTACAAGCAGTTTTAGAAAAAAATGATCAAAAAGCTAAATGGTTAATAGGAATTTTTTCTTTTGTGGTATTTGCTGTTGTGGTGGTTTTAGGAAAAATAAAGATTGAAGCAGACTTAGGTTTTGATATCCATGTTTTCGCAACAATGAATGCGTTTATTAATGCAATGATTGCATTTTTTTTAATAGTAGCACTGTGGGCTGTTAAAGCAAAAAACTATTTATTGCATAAGAAATTAATGATAGCTGCATTGGCATTATCAATACTGTTCTTAGTTTCTTATATTGCTCATCATATGCTTGCTGGTGAGGCAAAGTTTGGCGATAGTAATCACGATGGATTATTATCAGATGCCGAAAAATTAACTGCAGGAAATATTAGACTGGTGTATTATGTAATATTAGCAACACATATTTTTCTAGCCACAATCATACTTCCTTTTATTTTGTTTACCGCTTATAGAGGATTAACAGCAGAATTTGCAGCACATAAAAAACTGTCTAAAATTATTTGGCCATTGTGGTTATATGTAGCTGTTACAGGCCCAGTGGTATACTTAATGATAAGCCCATATTATCAATAGCATTCATCGACTATCAACAATTAAATCATCGTTGAATCTGATACTTCAAATATTTATTTATGGGAAAATTTAAACCTGAAATAAAATATCTAGTACAGTTACATACTATTATGCTTGTGATAGTAATTGTTTTTACAGCATTAGCATATATTTTTTCAAATAAGTTTTATACAAATGTAGTTAGTGATTCTGTTAATGAAATTGTGCAAATAATTGCAGTACTATTAGCCATCATACTTCCTACAATTGCCTTTGTAAGTCATCATAAAAAGCGAAAATTATGGCAACAAAGTCAAGCTTCTTTTGATCAAAAAATTACTGATTATAAAGCAAGCTGTATTAGAAAATTTACTTTATTAGAAGCACCAATTGTATTTGCAGCCATTGGTTATTTTAGAACACAAAATGTGGCATTTATACTTTTATCTCTGGTACTCATTTTTGTATTTGCTGGTCAAAAACCAACAGTGGCTTTAATGACTTATGATATGAATATTGATAAAGAGACTTTATTTGATAGATAGAAGTACATAATCGTCTTTTTAATTTTTTCCATAGAAGTTTTTTTATCTATCACTTCAATAAGTAGTTCAATATTCATAATAATCTTCTTAAAAATAGTTATCCAATAACATCAATGGCTTTCATCGTTCATCTTTATTGTATCCTATATCAATTTCGTTAATTTGCAGCTATGCCTTTTCAATTACAGTCATCATATCAACCAGCAGGTGATCAACCAACAGCAATTAAAGAGTTAATTGATGGCATTGAAAGAGGCGATCAATTTCAAACATTATTAGGGGTTACAGGTAGCGGTAAAACATTCACAATGGCCAATGTAATTCAAGCAGTACAAAGGCCTACACTTATTCTTACCCATAATAAAACTTTAGTTGCTCAATTATACGGTGAGTTTAAACAATTTTTTCCCAATAATGCTGTAGGTTATTTTGTAAGCTACTACGATTATTATCAGCCAGAAGCATACATGCCTGTAAGCGATACTTACATCGAAAAAGATTTAAGTATTAACGAAGAATTAGACAAACTGCGTTTACAAGCAACGAGTGAATTGTTGAGTGGACGAAGAGACATTATTGTAGTAGCAAGCGTTAGTTGCATTTATGGTATGGGTAATCCTACTGAATTTGAAAATGGAATTATAAGAATTCATAAAGGTCAAATTTTATCAAGACAAAGTTTTTTACATGCATTGGTAAATAGTTTGTACACACGTAGTCAAGGTGATTTTACAAGAGGAACTTTTAGGGTAAAAGGAGATACTGTAGATATTAATTTGCCATATTTAGATATTGCTTATCGAGTTACTTTTTTTGGTGATGAAATTGAAGAAATAGAAAGTCTTGAAAAAGCAACCAGTAAACGTATTGGCACTTTAGACAATGCTGCCATTTTTCCAGCCAACTTATATCTTGCTCCTAAAGATATTATGCAAGAGGTGATTTATGAAATTCAGGATGAAATGATGGCACAAACTGAATACTTTAAATCTACCGGAAAATTTATTGAAGCTCAAAGAATTAAAGAACGTGTAGAATACGATTTAGAAATGATACGTGAGCTTGGTTATTGCAACGGCATTGAAAATTACTCTCGTTTTTTTGATAGAAGAAAACCAGGTACAAGACCCTTTTGTTTGTTAGATTATTTTGCAAAAGACTTTATTTGTATGATTGATGAAAGCCATCAAACAATACCTCAAATAGCAGGTATGTATGGTGGTGATAGAAGTAGAAAAATGGTATTAGTAGATTATGGTTTTCGTTTACCAAGTGCCATGGATAATAGACCATTAAACTTTACCGAGTTTGAAAATCTGATTGGTCAAACCATTTTTGTAAGTGCCACTCCTGGTGATTATGAATTACAACAAACAGGTGGTGTGGTTATTGAACAAGTTGTACGACCTACAGGTTTATTAGACCCACCCATTGAGATACGACCATCTGTAAATCAAATAGACGATTTGTTAGATGAAATTGATAGAACAGTAAAAAAAGGCGATCGTATTTTGGTAACCACACTTACCAAACGAATGGCCGAAGAAATGGATAAGTATTTAGGAAGAATAAATATTAAATCGAAATACATACATAGCGATGTTGATACACTAGAACGTATTGAAATTTTACGACAATTACGTTTAGGTGAAATTGATGTGTTAGTAGGTGTAAACCTGCTAAGAGAAGGATTAGACTTACCAGAAGTATCATTAGTTGCCATTTTAGATGCAGACAAAGAAGGCTTTTTAAGGAATGAAAGATCGCTTACTCAAACAGCCGGTAGAGCTGCAAGAAACGTTGATGGAAAAGTTATTTTTTATGCTGATAAAATAACTGAAAGCATGCAAAGAACTATTGATGAAACGAGTAGGCGTAGAGAAAAACAAATAGCATACAATATTCAACATAATATTACACCCACCACTGTAAACAAAACAATCGATCAAATAATGAAGCAAACTTCTGTGTTAGATATTAAAGGAGTTGATGCTTCTAAACCATATTCAATAACTACTGAAAGAGGATTGCCTGTGGCAGCAGAAGAACAAGAAACATATAAAACCATTCCTTCAGTAGAAAAAGCAATTACACAAACCAAAAAACAAATGGAAAAAGCTGCTAGAGATTTAGATTTTATTGAAGCTGCAAGATTAAGAGATGAAATGTTTAGGTTACAAAAAGAATTAGCCTTGATGAAATAAGTAAAGTGATGATTAAAAAGAAGGTGTATCTACATCAAACCTACCTGCTTCTAATTTTCTTTCAATAATTATCTTCTCTTCTTCTAATAAAACTTGTATTGATTTAAAGCTAGCAAATGCCTCATCTAGCAAGGCTGAATTATTTTCCTGTGCAACACCAGTTTGCATATTCATTTCTAGTTTTCCAAGAATTTCAGCAAAAGGGTAAGCCTCTAAAGTTGTGGCAGAGCTTTTTAGTTTATGAGCAATTTCATAGGCTTGTTGCCAATGCATTTCTGTAATATTTTCTGCTAAAATTTTCAATTCTTCAGGAATATTTTTTAAGAACATATCAATTACTGCAATAATAATTTTTGCATCATTCATTTCTTCTAATGTTCTTAAGTTGTAAGGCTTTTCAATATTACTTGAACTATTACTTACAGTTTCAGTAGTTTGAATGGTTAATAATTTTACCAATCTTCTATACAAATCATTAAAATCAAAAGGTTTAGACATGTAATCGTTCATGCCTATCTCAATACATTTTATTTGCTCTCCTTTTATTGCAGTTGCAGTCATTGCAATAATGGGTGTTTTAATTTGCATTACCTCCCTTATATGCTTTGTTGCTTCGTATCCATCTAGCACTGGCATTTGTAAGTCCATAATTATCATATCAAACTTATATGAAGCTAAAAAATCAATAGCTTCTTTGCCATTATTGGCTAGGGTTACAAAACCACCAATTCTTTGCAACACATGTGTAATAAGTTTTTGATTTACTTCATTATCTTCTACTACTAAAAACTTTTTGTTTTGAAGTATTTCTTTAAAGTTCGATTCTGAAACATGAACCGAATGTTGATTTTTTTGTGTTTGTTGACTGTGCCCATAAGGAATAACGAAACTAAATACAGAGCCTTTTCCTTCAGTGCTTATTACAAAAATATTACCCTGTTGTAATTCTACTAATTGTTTGCTAATAGCAAGTCCTAAACCTGTTCCACCATATCTTCTAGTAGTGTCATTACTTGCTTGTGTAAAGCTCTCAAAAATATCTGCCAATTTATTTTCAGGTATACCAATACCTGTATCTGAAACCGAAAAGAAAACTTCTAGTGTGTTACTTGTTTGTTTACGTAACGATACCAATACCTCAACACCACCATGTTCAGTAAACTTGATTGCATTGCCAATTAAATTGATTAGAATTTGATTTAAACGATAAGGATCGCCAGATAAGATTGGAGGAACATTTTCATCTACAATTACATTCAAGTAAAGACCTTTCTTTTTTAATCTGTGAGCAAAAATGGCCTTGGCATTTTGTACAATTTCTTCTAAATGAAAATCAATTTTTTCAATGGTAAGTTTGCCAGATTTTATTTTTGAGAAGTCAAGAATATCGTTAATAATTACTAGCAAATTATTAACTGAACGTTTTATAATGGTAGCAAATTCTATTTGTTGTTCATTCAAAGTGGTTTCTAGCAAAAGGTTCGTCATTCCTTGAATGCCATTAATAGGTGTTCTTATTTCATGACTCATATTGGCCAAAAATTGCTCTTGCATTTTTTTAGCTTCTTCTGCTTCTTGCTTAGCAATAATTAATTGCTTATGATTGTTTGATCGTTCTGTAATATCTGTAGCAATACCACAAATACCAAACACCTCGTTATTACTATCTAACAAAGGAAATTTAGTTTTAAAAATGGTTAGTTCAAGATTGTCTTTTGTTAGTATTTCTACAGACTCTAATGGCTTTTTATGATTAATAACATCAATATCTGTTTGAGAGTAAATGCTTGCTTGTTCTTGGGTATTAATATCAAAATCTGTTTTGCCAATAACCATTTCATCAGTAACTTGTAGTAGCTCTTTAAAACGTTTATTAACTGTAATATATTTTCCTTTTAAGTCCTTAATAAATATTAAAGAATTGGTATTATCTAGAATAGATTGTAAGCGATATTGATTTTCTTTTAACTCTGCAGTTGATTTGTCTAAAGCTAATTGAATGGCTTTTTTCTCAGAAATATCTTTTGCCATGCATTGAAATCCGGTAAGCTTATTTCCTTGGTTATCTAATAGCATTACAGCAGATTGTTCTATCCACTTTTTCTTTCCATCTTTTGTAATTATTTGAAGTTCAATGGTAGTTTCTACAAGCTTTTCTTGATATTGATGAATATAATTATCAATTACTTTATTGATCCATTCACTATCAATTAATTGAGCAAAGTTCATTCCTAATAATT
>JBMLQZ010000548.1:0-5605 GCA_049241285.1 Chitinophagaceae bacterium
AATTACACCTATTAGTATACAAACAAGACAAGGAAGTTTAGGAAGTTATTATGCATGTAGTAGTTATACTAAAATTAATCCTGAATTTGGAACTGAATTAGATTTTATAGAGCTAGTTCAATTTGCTCATGAATTAGGCATGAAGGTAATTATTGATTGGGTTGCTAACCATACAGGTTGGGACCATGAATGGACGGTTCATCATAAAGAATGGTTTGCTTTAGATAGTAATGGAAATTTTACTGAACGTAACGGATGGCATGATGTAATTGATTTAAATTATCATAATCTTAATATGCAAGATGCCATGATTAATGCTATGAAATATTGGGTTGAAAACTGCCAAATTGATGGATTTAGATGTGATATGGCACATTTGGTAATCTTAGATTTTTGGAAAAAAGCAAGAAGAGCATGTGAAACCAATAAACCTCTTTTTTGGTTAGCTGAATGCGATGAACCACAATATTTAGAAGTGTTTGATGCAAGTTATGCATGGAGTTGGATGCATGTTACAGAAAGATATACAAAGGGAGAAGCAAGTTTAAATGACATGAGAAATGTTTTACACCATTACTCTCAACAATTTCATGATACCAGAAAAATGTTTTTTACTAGCAATCATGATGAAAATAGCTGGAATGGTACAGAATATGAAAAGTACGGTAAAGCGTATAAAGCATGGGCTGTTTTTACCCAAACTTGGCAAGGAATTCCGCTTATTTATAGTGGTCAAGAAATGGCCAATACCAAACGCCTGAAGTTTTTTGATAAGGATGAAATTGAATGGATGCCTATAGTTCCTTTACACAAATTTTATCAAACATTATTGCATTTGAGAAAATCTGAGGCAATAGCAAGTGGTGAAACCTTTATTTTACCTACCAATCATCCAGATGTGATGGCTTTTTTACGAAGAAAAAATGAAGAAGTGGTGTTGGTTATTCTTAATTTCTCTGGTAACGATAGAATTCATTTTTCAGTTGAACATGAATGGTTAAAAGGTACGTTTGCTAATATTTTTTCTGGTTTAACTTTCACATTTGCAATAAAAGAACAGTTTGAATTAATGGGATATGATTCAATTGTATATCGAAAAATACATTAATTAGTTGCTTGCAAAACAGTAGTTACTGATTGTAAAAAAGAAGGTAAAATATGATTATATGTCCATACTATTTTATCAGGATCTTGTAAATGAGCAACCATGTTTTCCCATTTTTCATATCCGTGTTCATCAATAACTGCTTTCTTTTTCTCTTCTGTTTGCAAATACATACGCATACCAACAGGATCTGCTTCTGGATGAAATTGTGTACCAATTGCATGTTCGCTAAATCTAACAGCCATTATTGCTCTTTCATAAGGAACGTGTGGTCTTTCTTTTTCAATAGAAAGTATTTGAGCATTCATGGCATTAAGTACCACTTCGTTTGGTTTAATTACCTGATAATCTCTACTATCAACGGCATAAAATGGATCTTTTAAATCTTGAAAAATACTTTCTTGTTTACCTGCTTCTAACATATGTACAGGAAACACACCAAAAGAAGTACTCTTTCTTTTACAAACTTCGCCAATACCATAATGCCTACATGCTAATTGAAAACTGTGGCAAATAAAAAATACTTTCTTTTTAATTAAATGCTTATCGTTGGCATTCCAAGTATCAACACTATTTAACCAATTAAAATATTGGGTTTCCCAATCACTACCAATAGTTTCTAAAGGCGATCCTGGTCCACCACTTGAAATATAAGCATCATAGCTTAAATCTGGAGTTTGCAGCAATTTTCTAACTTCAAACTCATGCAACTCAATTTCTACATGATTACTTTCTGCAAATTGATGTACAATTTCTCTAATACAACGCATTCCTTGGTTAGGAAAACCTTCGTACAAATCTAATATTGCAATTTTGAGTGCTCTTTTCAAACCAATTCTTTTTTAATAATTCGGCGAAAGTAAGAAAACCTGCGTTTTTTAGTAAAACATCTATTCGTATAAATAATCAAGTCGTAAATATTTCTACTTACGACTTGATTGTTTTCTGGTTTTTGTAATTAAAACAATTTACTTGTACATGATTTCATAGTATTCATGTGCCATTCTGTTGCTATCAAATTGAAAACGAACATCTCTCATGCCGTTTTTCATTATTTGTCTCCAAGTATCATAATTATCATAATACAAAGGCAAAATTTGGTTTTCTAAAATTTCGTACAATTTATTTAAATCATATTGATCTTGATCATGAGTAGTCATGTTTTCGTAATCTGCTTTAGGAACTACAAAACCATTATTACCATGGTCAACAAATTCTGGTATCCATCCATCATCGGTACTAAAGTTTACAGCACCATTCATAGAAGCGGTCATACCACTTGTTCCACTTGCTTCTCTTGGAACTCTTGGGTTATTTAGCCAAATATCTGATGCCTGCTTTAACCTTTTGCTTAACGCCAATTCATATCCAATTAATACAGCAACATTTTTATAGTTTTTACTAATATGTACCAAATTATTAAATGTACCAATAGCAGGATAATCGAATGGATAGGGTTTGCCAGCCCAAATTATTTGAACAGGATATTTTGTATTACTTAATAAAGCTTCAAAACGTTGCATATCGTAAGTAAGCATATCTGCACGTTTGTATCCTGCAAATCTTCTTGCCCAAACAATGGTTAATACATTTGGATCGAAAATTTTACCAGTTTGATCTGCTACTATTTCAAAAGCTCTTTTCTTCAAGTATTTTTTTCTATCGTCAAATGCAACATCATTTCCTTCTTCGTAGAAACGATACATTTGTTTATCGGCCCAATAACGCCAGTTTTGAGCGTTGGTAATATCTGTTATTTCACAAATTCTATCGTATTTTCCCCACATTTCTCTAGATACAACTCCATGTAATTTAGATACACCATTTGCTTTTCTTGCAAAACGTAATGCTACTAATGAATGGTTTAATTGATCATCTACCATGCCTGTAAGTTTTCTCACTTCATCAATGCTTAAACCACAGAAATACCCCATTTTATGGCATAAATAAATATCATGTTTTTCATTTCCTGCTTCTTCTGGTGTGTGTGTGGTAAATACCAAGTGTTTTTTTAAGGTATCTACACTTTTAAACTTATTCAATAAATAAAATGCAGCTGAGATACCATGAGCCTCGTTTAAATGATATACATCTGGATTAAAACCAATTTCATCAATCAATTTTGCACCACCAACACCTAATAAAATAAACTGAGCAATTTTTGTAGCCACATTTGCATCGTATAAACGATGACAAATTGTTTGAGAAACGTAATCGTTCTCTGGCATATCGGTACTTAATAAAAATAAAGGAGCAGTATTAAAAGTTTCTGGTGCTAAATAGTATGCTTTTACCCAAACAGGTGCATCATGAATTAAAATTTGAAATTTAATGCCGGTGTCTTGTAAAAAAGAATTGTTCTTTTCCATCCAAGCAGGCTGTAAAGTTTGGTCTTGGTTTCTTGTTTGATCGTAATAACCATATTTCCATAAAATACCAATACCAATCATATTTTGGCGTAATTCAAAAGCACTACGTAAATGTGAACCAGATAAAAAACCTAAGCCACCGCTATAAATTTTAAGGGGTTGATGTATCGCAAATTCCATTGAAAAATATGCAGCTTTCTTAGCATAGTTTTCATTGATTTGATAGGGAACATGATAATTTCTAAAATTCATATTTCTGGGTTTTGTTAAATTATTTTGCAATGTAGCAGATTTATTTAATTAATGTGTAATATTTACACATTAATTTATTTTTCCTTAATTTATTGTTTATTAAAGATATAAGAATCGTACTCAACAAAATCACATGCTTTAATTTCTACGGCCATAACTTTATTATTTTGAAGAGTGAATTTTGTAGGAAAAATTCCATACACAATATTGTCGTAAGTTAATAGCCATTCATGATTGTCCATATAGTGTAAAGTAGCACTTAGGTTATCGTGACTTTTAAATACAATTTTTAAACCTGTATTGATTTGTGTAATTTCTATTTTTCCATATAATTCATGATGATACGTGCCAACATAACTTGCAATATCAAGAACGGGTTTTTGCCCCTTAATTCTTGACCTCCAACCATCAATTTCTTCTTGCGATTTTTTTAATGAGGCATTATGGCTAGGAAGCATTTGCTCACTTTTATGTACAAAAGGTTGGTTTAAATATGCATCAATAATTTGTAATCTTAAGGCTTCAAAAAAGTTTTGATTATCTTGATTGGTTAAAATGCAAATACCTAACCTTTCTTCTGGTATAAAGCATGTATTAGATACAAATCCAAATGCACCACCGGTATGCCAATATACTTGTTTGCCATAATAGTCTTTTACAAAAACACCCAAACCATAACCCATAAAGTTAGATGCTCCATTTTTTCTACTTCCTAATAGGGTAATTACATCTCTTGTTTTACGAATTACAGGCCATTCAATAATTTTTCTTCCATTGTACTTACCACTATCTAATTGCATTATTAACCATTTACTCATATCTTGAACATTGCTTACAATACTTGCTGCTGGAGCAATATTATCAATGTTATCATAAGGCAATGAGGCAATTGCATTCGTAAATGAAGTGGTGTAAGGTGTAGCAGGTTGGTTCATTTTTTCCATATTTCTACTTAAAACTGCAGTACTGTTCATGCCAAGTGGTTGAATAATACTATCATAAACATACACCTCCCAAGGTTTGCCAGTTACTTTAGGAATTACTTCTCCTGCCGATAAAAAGCAGCTATTGCAATAACCATAATCTTGCCTAAAAACCCCTATTGGTTTTAAAAACCGCATTTTATACATTACCTCAGCTCTTGAAATGTTTGCGTCCCAAAAACTAAAATCGCCTTGAAAGGTTTTTGTACCAATTTTATGACCCAGCATATCTTTAATAGTAACCATTTCTGTGGCGTTTTTATCGTACAGTTTAAAGTCTGGAAAATATTGTACTATTTTATCATTCAACGATAGCTTTTTATTGTATTCAAGTTGTGCCAAAGCTGTACCAGTAAACAGTTTGCTATTACTAGCCACCATAAAAAGTGTTTTTTCAGTAACTGGTTTTTGAGTAGATATATCGGCTACGCCAAAGCCTTGCATCATTTCTATTTTACCATCTTTTACAATGGCAATTGCTAACCCTGGAATATTCCAATCTTTCAATCCTTTTTCTATATAATTTTTAATGCTATCTTTTATAAAAATTGGTTGTGCATTTGAATAAAATATTACTACAAAAAAGGCAATAAATAGTATTGTTTTTTTCACTTGAATGATATTAATATGAGTGAATAGCGTGTTCTTTTAATTGTTGTAAACTTACTATTGATAAAGCTTTTGCATGGGTACATTCTAGAATTACTTTTGGTGCTTTACCGGCATTGTAAGCTTCCTTCCACCTTGTGGCACATAAACACCATTTATCTCCTTCTTTTAAACCGGGAAAAGAAAAAATAGGATTAGGGGTAATTAAATCGTTTCCATTTTCATAGCTAAACTGTAAAAAATCGTTTGTGACAATAGCACAAATAACATGCTTGCCAAAATCTGAT
>JBMLQZ010000549.1:0-5160 GCA_049241285.1 Chitinophagaceae bacterium
ATAACATATCGTACTGACTAGAAAAATTAGCTTCAATAGTATGATGGCCGCTATTATGAACTCTTGGTGCAACTTCATTTACCAAAACATCATTGTTATTATCAACAAATAACTCAACAGCAAATAAGCCAGCACTTTTCAATTCTTTTACAATTTTCAAAGCAATAGCTTCGGCTTTCCAGAAAACTTTTTCATCAAGTAAAGCTGGTGAAAGTTGATAGTCTAATAAATTTAATCTAGTATCAAAAACCATTTCAGCAGGCGGGTAAATAGCGGTTTCTCCTGCATCATTCATGGCAATAATAATGGCTATTTCTTTGTGAATGTTTACCATTTTTTCTAATACTGCTGGTTGATCAAAAGCGGTATCAATGGCTTCTTTATTTTGTATAATTTGAACACCTTTTCCATCATAACCACCTTCTCCTAACTTATGAACAGCAGGTAAAAAATTGATATGATTGGGTAATTCATTTTTACTTTGAGTAATAACAAATGAAGAAGTAGGTATTTGGTGCTGATGGTAAAATTGTTTTTGATTGATTTTGTTTTTTATAATGCGTAATGCACTTGGTGAAGGGTACACTCTTATACCTTCTGAAGCTAATTTTTCTAAAGCATCTACATTTACTGCTTCAATTTCTATGGTTAAGGCATCTAAATTCTTTCCAAAATTGTACACCGTGTCAAAATCTTGAATATTACCTTTCACAAAGTGATGACACAAATGAGCTGCTGGGCAGTTTTCATCATTCTCTAAAACAAAGGTTTCTACTACATAATTTGCAGCTGCTTGTAACAACATTCTCCCTAATTGTCCACCTCCTAAAATGCCCACTTTCATAATTCGTAATTTATGGCGAAGATAATTTTTGCAATGTTGCAAATCTTCTAAATTTGCAAAAGAATGCTGCCAGATTATCCACATAAAATTTTTAACGATAAGCGTAATCAATTTTGGTTATTGATTGAGACATTATCTATTGATGCTATTTAGTTGTTGAGTTGCTCACACTTATATTTTCCCTATCATTTTATTCAAATCATTTAATTGTATAATTATGAACACATCAACGCATATAGTTATAGAAAAAAATAGTGACTTTCTTCCACTTTTAGGTACAGACTATGTAGAATTTTATGTTGGGAACGCCAAACAAGCTGCTCATTTTTATAAAACTGCATTTGGCTTTCAATCATTAGCATATGCAGGACCAGAAACAGGAGAAAAAAACAAAGTAAGCTATGTAATTACTCAAAATAAACTCACATTTGTTTTAACCACTCCACTAAGATCAGGTAATGAAATAGCTGAACATATTTATAAGCATGGTGATGGTGTAAAATGTTTAGCATTGAAGGTTGAAAACGCTACAAAAGCATGGGAAGAAACAACCAAACGTGGAGCAAAAAGTTACCAAGAACCACAATTAGTAAAAGATGCTTTTGGTGAAGCTATTGTTAGTGGCATTCATACTTATGGCGATACTGTTCATTTATTTATTGAAAGAAAAAACTATGCCGGTTGCTTTTTGCCAGGTTTTAAAAAATGGGAAACACCTTATTATAACCCTGCTTCTACAGGTTTACAATATGTAGATCATTGTGTAGGAAATGTTGGTTGGAACCAAATGAATAAATGGGTTTCTTTTTATGAACAAGTAATGGGTTTTAGAAATATTCTCACTTTCGATGATAACGATATTTCTACTGAATATTCGGCATTAATGAGTAAAGTAATGAGCAATGGCAATGGTTTTGTAAAATTCCCGATAAATGAACCTGCTGAAGGGAAAAAGAAAAGCCAAGTTGAAGAATATTTAGATTTTTATGATGGTGAAGGTGTACAACACGTTGCATTAGCTACTAATGACATTGTTGCAACTGTTACCGATTTAAGAAATAGAGGTGTTGATTTTTTACAAGTACCAACATCGTACTACGATAATTTATTGGAACGTGTTGGACATATAGATGAAGATATTACTCCATTAAAAGAATTAGGAATTTTAGTAGATAGAGATGATGAAGGTTATTTACTACAAATATTTACTAAACCTGTTGAAGATAGACCAACTTTGTTTTTTGAAATTATTCAAAGAAAAGGTGCAAAAAGTTTTGGAAAAGGTAATTTTAAAGCACTTTTTGAAGCTATTGAAAGAGAACAAGCTGCAAGAGGTAACTTATAAAATATTTTATTGTTAGCATTTATTAAAGATTAAAATGCTAATTGCTTTATCATTACTTTTATTAAAAAATAAAATAACATGACACTAACCACAACACCGAGCATTGAAGGCAAACATATAGAACAGTACATTGGTATTGTAGCTGCTGAAACCATTATTGGTGCAAATATTTTTAAAGATTTTTTTGCAGGAATTAGAGATATTGTTGGAGGAAGAAGTAATACTTATGAAAAAGTAATTGAAGAGGCTAGACAAAATGCGTTACATGAATTGCAACAAAAAGCAGCTGCTATGGGAGCAAACGCAGTAATAGGCATTGATTTAGATTTTGAAACTGTTGGTTCAGGCGGCAGTATGTTAATGGTAGTTGCTACAGGAACTGCCGTAAGAATTTAATGTTCTTAGTGACATATTAATTCGTAATACTTTTTTTAATACGAAAACTTAACTACCATAAGTATTATTAATTACTTGTGGTAGTTTTTACTTACCTATTGAAATTAATCACTACTTTTTAGGTTGAAATTTTATTTGCAAAACTTGTTGAGTTTGAGGAGTAATTCTACATCTATGGTCAATTCTGTGACCAATTACCCAAATAATTTTTTTATCAGACTCCAATACCCAAATTTTTTCTTTTTCAGTAACAGATAGTTTTTTATCCATCAAAAATTTACTCAACTTTTTCTTTTTATTCAAGCCTAAAGGATAAAAGTAATCTCCTGTTTTATAGGGCCTAAGTACCAAAGGCATTTGTATTAAACCAACATTTATAAATGCAACAGAATTATCTGAAGTAAGTACATCAGAATTATTCGTCAACTTCATTTGTAAAAAACCTTCTCTAAATTCAACAGTATTCTCAAGTTCTTCTATTACAATAGTAGCTGCTAATGTATTTTCAATGGGTGCAACAATTAACCAACCTCTATTAACAATAAGTCTATGTGAAGTTGAAACCATCATACTACCATTCATTCCATCTAACAGTTTTATAACTTCTGTAACTTGTGTTGATGAAAAACCATAGTTTTTTATCAGCTCGAACACAACAGTTTGTAAAGGTTTTGTTTTTTGTAACTTTACAATAGGTACATGTATTTCATTACCTTTTACAACCAATAATTTAGAGAGTATTTTATCAACAGCTTGCTCATAAATTAATTCTACTTCTTTCCATCTTTCAATATTGTTTAATACATTATCTATTGCATTTGGAAAAACAGTTTCAACAACAGGAATTACATCATGTCTTATTGCATTTCTAGTGTATTTATTCAATTCATTACTACTATCTTCTACCCACGTTAATTCGTTTTTTGTAGCATAATCAATAATCTCTCTTTTTTTGATTGCCAATAAGGGACGAATAATATTATTTTGGATAGGTAAAATACCGTGTAAGCCAGCAATACCAGTGCCTCTGAAAAAATGATGCATTACAGTTTCAACGTTATCATTGGCATGATGAGCAGTAGCAATAAAACAACTTTGTCGATGTTTTTTTGATTGTTGTTGCTCTTTTTGTGAAGCAGACAATAACTCTTGAAACCAATTGTAACGTAATGTTCTTGCAGCAACTTGAATAGAGACAGCATTCTCTTTTGCAAATGCATTTGTATTAAAATGCTTCACATAAACCTGCTTGTTATATTTAAGAGCAAGGTTTATTACAAACGTTTCATCACGGTCACTTTCTGCTCCTCTTAATTGAAAATTGCAATGCATTATTGCAAAATCTATTGAAAGTTTATGCAAAATATCTACTAAAACAATACTATCAACACCACCACTTACGGCTACTAATAATTTGCTTGTAGCAATGTTTACAGAGCATGTATCTTTTAAATAATATTGTACTAATTGTGGTATTTGCATACATTGAATAAAAAACCGCCTGTGTTAATTTACAGACGGGCAAACGCAAGTTTATTTGTTTGGTTATTTATTCACTTTGGCCCAAGTGTCTTTTAATGTTACAGTTCTATTAAATACCAATTTATTGGCGTTGCTATTTTTATCTAAACAAAAATATCCTTTTCTTAAAAACTGGTATCGTTCACTTTCAACTGCATTTGCCAAAGCTGGCTCTGCATAAGCGGTTGAAATAATTTGCAAAGAATCTTTATTGATATAATCTTTAAAATCACCTTCTGCACTAGCTACATTTTCTTCAGTAAATAATCTATCGTATAATCTAACTTCAATAGGTAAAGCAGTTGCCACGTTTACCCAATGTAACGTTCCTTTTACATGAATACCACTTGTATCGCTTCCACTTTTGCTTTCAGGAATATAAGTACAATGTAATGCAGTTATGATACCATTTTCATCTTTAACTACTTCATTACACTGAATAATATAGGCACTTTTTAAACGCACCATTTGACCCGGAGCTAACCTAAAATATTTTTTAGGAGCAACTTCCATAAAATCTTCTCTTTCTATATAAATTTCCTTACTAAATGGAACATTTCTATTTGTTTGATTGGCTGCTTCTGGATTGTTTTCACTGGTTAACATTTCTGCTGTATCAGCGTAATTCGTAATGATAATTTTTAAAGGATCAAAAACTACCATTCGTCTTTCAGCAATTTTATTTAAATGTTCTCTAATACAAAACTCTAGTAATCCAAAATCAATTAAGTTTTCTCTTTTGGCAATTCCTATTTTATCACAAAACTCTCGAATACTTTCTGGTGTAAATCCTCTTCTTCTCATACCAGAAATAGTGGGCATACGAGGATCGTCCCAACCGTCAACAACCTTGTCTTTGACTAGGCGTAGAAGTTTACGCTTTGACATAACAGTATTGGTGACGTTCAGGCGCGCGAATTCATACTGACGAGGACGCGATGGGACTGGGAGGTTCTCAATAAACCAGTCGTATAGAATACGGTGATTGTCAAACTCAAGAGTGCATATCGAATGAGTAATGTTCTCGATCGAATCGCTTTGACCGTGTGCCCAA
>JBMLQZ010000550.1:0-3099 GCA_049241285.1 Chitinophagaceae bacterium
ATAATGTTCATGGCAACGAAACTTCTTCTTCAGAAGCGGCTTTGTTAACATTATTTGAATTGGTTAATCCTACAAATAATCAAACAAAAGAGTGGTTAAAAAATACCATAGTAATTATGGATCCATGTATTAATCCTGATGGCAGAGATAGATATGTAAATTGGTTTAATAGTATGGTAGGAACGCAGTTTAATGCAAATCCACAAACAAGAGAACATGCTGAACCTTGGCCAGGTGGAAGAAGTAACCATTATAATTTTGATTTAAATAGAGATTGGGCTTGGCAAACACAAGTTGAAACCAAACAAAGACTAGTAAAATACAATCAATGGTTGCCTCATGTACATGTAGATTTTCATGAACAAGGTATTAACGAGCCATATTATTTTGCTCCAGCAGCAGAACCATTTCATGAATTAATTACCAATTGGCAAAGAGAATTTCAAACAGAAATTGGTAAAAACAATGCTCGTTATTTCGATAAAAATGGCTGGTTATATTTTACCAAAGAAAGATTTGATTTATTCTATCCTTCTTATGGCGATACGTATCCTACTTATAACGGCTCAATTGGAATGACTTATGAACAAGCTGGTGGTGGAAGAGCGGGACTTGCAAGTATTAATAATGCTGGTGATACTGTTACCTTACATGATAGAGCAATGCATCATTTTACTACAGGTATAGCAACGGTAGAAACTGCTTCAAAAAATGCATCAAAAGTGGTTTCTGAGTTCAAGAAATTTTTTGATGATGCCAATAGTGCCAAAAATTATACCTACAAAACCTATGTAATAACTTCAGATAATGTAGATAAGTTGAAAGATGTAGAACAGTTATTACAAGTGAATGGTATTGAGTATGGTGTATTAAGTAACAACACTTTTAAAGGCTTTAATTATAAATCTTTGAAAGAAGAAGTTGGCAGTTTAAAGAAATTTCATATTGCCATTAGCATGCAACAACCAAGATCGGTATTAGCAACGGTTTTATTAGAACCAAAAAGTAGTTTATCAGATTCAAATACTTATGATATTACTGCTTGGGCAATTCCGTATGCTTATGGTGTAGATGCTTATGCTATTAAAGAAGCCATAAACGTAAACAGTAAGTCTGTTGAAGTTGCAGCTACCACTGAAATACCAATGAGTAATTATGGTTATTTAGTTAAATACAATTCATTTACTAGTGCAAAAGTTTTAGCAAACTTATTGAAACAAGGTATTAAAGTACGATATGCTGATAAGCCATTTATTTACAGAAAAGAAAACTTTGAAAGAGGAACATTGATTGTATTAAATGCAGGAAATCCAACTAATTTAAACACTATACTTTCACAAGCAATTGCTGGAACAGCCCTAAGTGTGCAAATTGTTGAAGGAGGATTTATGGATAAAGGAGCCGATTTTGGTAGCCCTGATGTTCGTTTTATAAAAGCACCAAAAATTGCTATGTTAAGTGGTGAACAAACTTCATCATTAGGTGCAGGAGAAGTTTGGAATTTCTTCGATCAAAACCTTCAATATCCTATATCATTGTTTAATGCTACAGATGTAGCTAGAATAAACTTAAAAGATTATCATGTTTTGATTTTGCCAGACGGCAATTATCGTACACTGAATGATAAGGCAACATCAGATAAGTTAAAAGAATTTGTTAGAGGAGGTGGAAAATTAATAGCTCTTGAAAATGCAGTTGCACAATTAGCAAATGGCGATTGGGGAATTAAACAAAAAGAAGATAAATCTGATGAAAAAGAAAAGAAAAATGACTACGAGGCATTGAAGAAATATGATAATAAAGAAAGAGAATATTTAGATAATTCAATACCAGGAGCCATTTATAAAGTTGATTTAGATAATACGCATCCTTTAGCTTATGGCTATCCAGATCATTATTACACTTTAAAACAAGATGATAATTTGTATCAGTTTATGAAAGATGGTTGGAATGTTGGAGTGTTTAAAAAAGATGCGTATATAACTGGTTATTCTGGTACAAAAGTAAAAGCCAAACTAAAAGATGGATTAGTACTAGGAGTACAAGAAATGGGTAGTGGAGCAGTTATTTATTTTGCTGAAGATCCTATTTTTAGAATGTTCTGGCAAAATGGTAAAATGCTTTTATTCAATGCGGCATTTTTGGTGGGTCAATAAATATTTAATCAATGATTATTTTATGTCTAACAACTTGTTTGTTAGACATAATTTCTAAAACATACATGCCCTTTGTTATACCAGTAACATTTAAATATTGCTGTCCATTAAGTGTACTAGCTTGTTTTGTAGCTACTAACTGTCCTTTCATACTATAGAGTTTTAGCTGCATTTTGTTACTTACTGTTGAATTGGATAGCTGAACATACAGATAATTTTTTACAGGATTAGGATAAACCTTTACTGCTTGTAAATTATTATTAGGAGAGAAGTCGATTGAATTTACTTTACTGTAAGAAGATGTACCATTAAAATCAGTTTGCTTAATACGGTAGAAATTAGTGCCGTTTAATGGAGCATAATCAATAACCGAATAATTAAATATTCCAGAAGCTGTTCCATTACCTTTTATAATGGCAATATCCGTCCACTTGTCTCCTTTTTCACTTTTTTGTACTGTAAATTCTTTATTATTAATTTCATTAGAAGTTACCCAAGATAGTGAAACTGTTTGGTTTACTTTTTCAGCATTAAATGAAATAAATTGAATTGGAAGGCTTGTTATAGACGTAACACTAATATTCGTTTTTTGAACACCATTACCACCTACACGTTGAGCATAAGCACCACCTACCGTAGTAATAAAAGTTGTATATCTGTAGTTGTTATTTGCAATGGGTGTATTTGTATTTACTGCTAAGGTTAACGATGCCGTTCCAGAACCTGCACCAACTGTAAGTCTTGCAGCACCGTAACCAGTAAACGTTACTAACTCTTGTAAGTAAACAATAATATCACGTTGTGTAGATGCTATATATTGAACATCAATTGTAACCGTTTCACTTTGTGCAACAGTTGAGGGGCCAGTTATAAAAGCCACAGAGTCTATAACTGGTGTTCCAGATACCGATATTGTAGCAGTACCTATAATACTTTGATTATC
>JBMLQZ010000551.1:0-1894 GCA_049241285.1 Chitinophagaceae bacterium
GGCGTTAGTAAAATGAGTAAGGGTATTATTAAAGAAGGTATTATTGGCGTAATAAAAATTCAGCTACTAAGCATATTTAAAAAATACAGAAAAACGGTTAAAGCTACACCACCAGTTAAAAATACAACGGTATTATCTCAAGGCTATAATAATGAATTAGTTGTTAAAAATCATTCCTAAAATTGCTAAATATTCTTTGGCAATTGTTTAGTTTTATTTTATTGATTACGCTACATTTTTATGAAACACCCATTATTGCAATTACATCTTGCTGTTTTTTTATGGGGTTTTACAGGAGTTTTAGGAAGAGTAATTCAATTAAACGAAGGTTTATTAGTTTGGTATAGAATAGTTATAACAGTTCTATCACTTTTTTTCATTCTATTAGTTAGAAAAAAATTAGAAATTCTTCCCGTTAAGCAGGTATTTAACTTATTGGCTATAGGTTCAATTATTGCATTACATTGGGTTTTCTTTTATGGAAGTATTAAGTATGCCAATGTTTCAATTGCATTAACCTGCCTTTCTTCTGCAGGACTTTTTACTGCTATTTTAGAACCAATATTTTCAAAAAGTAAAATTAATTTAAAAGAGGTTTTGTTAAGCCTAATGGGAATTTTAGGCATTTTATTAATCTTTCATTTTGATCCATCTTATCAAACTGGTATAGTTATCGGCATTATTTCAACATTGTTAAGTGTAATTTTTTCTATCTTAAATAAGCAAGTTGTTACAAAATTTCAAGCTTCAACAGTTATGCTGTATGAGCTAAGTGGAGGGTTATTATTTCTCACACTTTTAATGCCTATTTATTTATCTATTTTTCCTACAAAAAAAATAATACCAAATGTGAATGATTGGTTTTGGCTAATACTACTAAGCTGGATTTGTACACTAGGTGCAATGCATTTATCATTATCTGCTTTAAGAAAGGTTTCTGTTTTTACACAGAACTTGACACTTAATTTAGAACCTATCTATGGAATTATTTTAGCATTTATAGTTTATGAAGAAAATAAGTATTTAGGATTTAGTTTTTATGTGGGCTTTACACTCATTTTTCTTTCTGTAATTATTCAAATGTGGCGAATTACTAAAAATTCAAGAAAAGTGTAGTTTGCCTTTGCGGTTTTTTATAATTAATTAGAAACGCGACTATTTAACATTGTTCGCATTTTTTTAAATTCATATGCTACCACTTTATTTGAGTTAAATGTTGGCACATAAATCATATTTTGCTTTAGATTAATACCTATATCGGCACTATTTATTTTTTCGTTTCGCTTATCTAGCAATACTTGTTTATTGCCAAACTCGTTAATATAATAAATAATTCCACTCCAACAACTAATAATAAACTCATTCAATCCTATCTTTTCAACACCATCGGTACTTGCATCAAACCCATCTGCAATTTTTGCAATTTGTTGACTATTTTTATACTGAAATAAAGTACCTCTATCTAACACATACAAATATCCATCTACAGCTAATAAACCATTAGGACCTTTTAGTGAATCTATATAAGTGCTTACAACTCCATTCTCAATGGAATGAACTTTACCCGATCTACTATCACTAATGAATATTGTACCTTCATTTGAAATAGTTAAATCATTTAAAAACTTAGCGTTATCTACAACAATTCTATCAACAATTGCTGATTTTGAAATATCTATAACCACAACTTCGTTTAAGTCTGTTACATACAGCTTATTCTTATAAATACCCATTCCTTTAGGAGCATTTAAACCAGAAACCCAATTAGCATTAATAATATTACCATCTAATGATAATTTAGCAATAGATCCATTTCCATCTTTATCACCTGCTTTACCATTAATGTTTGAAACAAATAAGCAATTGGCTTTTTTATAAAATAATAATCCACTCA
>JBMLQZ010000551.1:1904-4907 GCA_049241285.1 Chitinophagaceae bacterium
TGCCATTTTTCTTCTAAAACACAACGCTCTTGAGCTGAAACTGAGAACAAGGGGAATAATAACCACAAGAAAAAGAAAATTTTCATATGCTAGATATAGGGGAAATTTTGTGAGAATAAAGTTAAATAAAACAAAGATATTCGTTTTATATTTTTATGTAACTCATTATTTTAGATGACAGTGCGAATAAAAAATAAAAAAAAGAAAAAACATCTTGATTATTTGAAGGTTTTCCTTACTTTTGCCGTCCGAAAATTTTGAATCATGGCTAGAGTATGTCAGGTTACAGGAAAAAAACCGATAGTAGGAAATAGTGTTTCTCACTCAAACATTAAAACTAAACGTAGATTTCTTCCAAATTTACAAACTAAGCGTTTCTTCTTTGCAGAAGAAAATCGTTGGATTACTTTAAAAGTTTCTTCTGAAGCAATCCGTACTATCAATAAAAATGGTTTATTAACTACTATTAAAGAGTTAAGAGCCAAAGGAGATAAAATCTAATTCTTACAAAGCAAATCATTTATACAAATGGCAAAGAAAGGAAACAGGGTGCAGGTGATTTTGGAATGTACAGAGCATAAAACAAGTGGTATGCCTGGCACTAGTCGTTATATCACTAACAAAAACAAAAAAAACACCCCAGAACGTTTAGAGTTAAAGAAATTTAACCCAATTCTTAAAAAAGTAACTGTTCATAAAGAAATTAAATAAACCATGGCAAAAGCAGCTTCAAAGAACGCAAAAGTGAAAGACCTTAAGGCAGCTGCCGAGGCAAAAAATTACACAAAAGTAATTAAAGCCGTACGCAGTCCTAAATCTGGTGCTTATACCTTTAAAGAAATTATTTTACACAAGGATAAGGTGAAAGATTTTCTAGCAGAAAAATAAATTTTATTCAAAATATGTGTTAAGCTGTTCTTATTTAGAACGGCTTTTTTTGTTTAAAACAATCTGAACTAGATTCTACCAAATTCAATCAATATATTTTATCTTCATACAGTGTTAAAGAAAATACTGTTTATAGCAAGTTTACTCTCTTTTGTAAATATTCATGCTCAAGCACTTGGTGGTAACGCAGCATTCTCTTTTTTAAAACAACCTATTACTACCCATTTAGCTGCATTGGGTAATGTTAATACCTCACAAATTGGTAATCACATTGGTTTGGCTTTCAATAATCCTGCTTTATTAAGGCCAGAAATGGATGAACAGGTAAATGCCAACTTCAATCGTTACTTTGCTGGTATTAATAATTATTCAATTATTTCTGCTCTACATCATTCCAAAAAACAATTTACCCATGCAATGGGCATTCATTTTATTGATTATGGAAAACTTAATGCAACAGATGCAGTTGGCAATATTTTAGGTTCATTTTCTCCCAGAGATTATGTTATTCAATATTCAATCTCAAAAAAATACAAAGAAAAATGGATTGCAGGTATAACTGCTAAATGGATTAGCAGCAACTACTTCATTTATAAAAGTAACGCAATAGCTACAGATATTGGTATTGCTTACTTTGACTCTAGCAAACAATTACAAATAAGTTTTTTAGTTAAAAATGTAGGCAGTCGATTACAGTCTTATCAACAAAATATCCAAAAAGAAGAGTTGCCATTTGATGTACAAATTGGTATAAGCAAAAAGCTGAAAAATGCCCCTATTCAGTTATCTATAACAGCTCATCAATTACAAAATTGGAATTTACAATATCAAGATACAAGTTTTAATAATGAACAATTCTTAGACAACAAAACGCTTAGTTTTAGTGAAAAAGTTTTCAGCCATCTTGTAGCCGCTGCTGAAATTTATATTAAAGACAAAATTGTAGTAAGCATGGGTTATAATTTTTTGCAGCGACGAGAATTATCTGTCAGAAATGCTTCAAATGGTTTAAATGGAATTTCAGGTGGCGTTAGCATTCATCTCAAAAAAATTCACTTACAATATGCTACTGGATTTTTTCAACAAAACACTTTTAATCAATTAGGAATTACCTTTAAATGGAATGGAAATGCATTGGTAAAATAATTGAATTCACCAATCAACTACATCGTTGTTTTTTCAAAATTATTATTTAACATGAAAACTAGTTTTCAGCATCCATTAATTGAAAGTGTAAAAAAAGAACTGTATGCAAAGAAAGATATTGAAAGAGCTGCTTGGAGTAAGGCATACATGAAAAATCAATTTAGCTTTATAGGTTTAGTTGCAGCTGAAAGAAGAATTATTACAAAAAAAATTGTAAAAGAAATTCCAATACACAATCTTGTTGAACTAGAAAAAATTGTAAGAGTTCTTTGGCAAAAAGATGCAAGAGAATTTCAATATGTAGCCATTGAAATTTTGGCTTTTCATAAAAAAATGTGGAATAAAGAAATTATTGAATTATTGGAGTTTTGTATAACATCTAAAAGCTGGTGGGATAGCGTAGACCATATAATTATTGAATGCTTAGGGTATTATTTTAAACAATATCAAGAAGAAATTAATAACACAGCATTTAAATGGAATCAATCAAGCAATATTTGGTTACAACGTTGCAGCATTTTATTTCAAAAATCGTATAAGCAACAAACTGATACAACTATTTTATCAAAATATATCTTGCATCATGCAAATAGTAAAGAATTTTTTGTTCAAAAAGCCATAGGCTGGGCATTGAGAGAGTATGCAAGAACCAATGAAATTTGGGTAAAAACTTTTGTGGCCAATCATCTGCTACCAGCACTTAGTAAAAGAGAGGCTATGAAACATTTATAAGATATTTATCTGTAATTCTTAAATTTTCTATAAAATTTAAAAAATAGTAAAATCGTATGTGTAAACAAATTACAAATAACTAATTTTCATTTTCATAAAAAACCCAAAATTATGCTCAAAAAACTACTGCTTGGTTCATTGTTTTGCACCATTGTATGTTTAGCATTTGCACAATCGAAATTCGCATGGAAAGAGGCTGCAAGTGGTAATTATAAATACAAATTTGTAACGCAAGAC
>JBMLQZ010000552.1:0-3500 GCA_049241285.1 Chitinophagaceae bacterium
CTGAAAATTACGAGTTGCATTATCCAGAAGTGATTGATTTAAAGGATAATGATATGCAATTGGTAAAAGAAATTTTAAATAATATTCAAAAAAGTGGCAATACAATGTTAGCTGTTCATGCAATGAATAAAATTGAAGCTGCCATTGGTGTAAAAAGTAAGCATGAACCCGTTACTTTTTTGTACACTATTTTGGTTGAATACAATCATTTAACCAGTAATAAACAACAATAATTATTACGATACCATTAAACTACAGCCTCTAATATCACTATTATCTACTCTTCCTAATACTTCAAAACTTCCATCTTCATAAACAATACCAGCATCTTCTGTTGCTATAAAACAACAACTATAAATATTAGCCAAATCAATTACATTCAAAATACCTCTACCTGTAGTGCTTACTTGTAAAGGATCTTCTTCATTTCTTACCAATATTTTCATCCAAGGTGGGCATGTAAATCTGCCATTTCCTTTCGAGTATGCTTGACTCAATAATTCAGTCATTCCATATTCAGAATGAATTGATTGTACTCCAAATTTCAATTGTAATAGTTCATGCACTTCATCTCTAATTAATTCTCTTCTTCTACCTTTCATTCCTCCAGTTTCCATAATGTTTGTGTACTGTAATTGCATAGGAAATTGCTCTGCAAAATCTAATAAAGCAAATGTTACTCCTATTAATAAGGTAGGTTGTTTGGCAGCTTCTAATTCTGTAAGCGTTGTGGCAAGTGCTTGAAAGTTGTTTAAGTAAAATCCACTTTTTGGATGGTTTGATAACTCTATAAGTTTTTGTACCATTACTACTAATGATGAATTATTTCTTTCTAAATATGAGGGCAATAAACCTACAATACACCATTGATTAATATTACCGTATTGTTGGGTAAATGCCTTTAAAAAACTGCTTTCATAAATGCCAATATCTTTTACAAAATGCTTGCTATTAATGGTTTGTGTGGTTCCGCTACTTTCAAAAATGGCAGTAGCATTAAACTCTGTAGTGGTTATTTTTTTTGTTTTGAAGAACGAAATAGGTAAATAGGGTATGGTTTCAATATTATTTTTGTGAGCAACATCTGATGATTGTAACAAATGGCACCATTGATTGTAAATAGGGTTATATTGATATTGAAAATGAAAACAGGTTTCTACCAAAGCAGGAAAATTTTGGTGAGTTACTGAAAAAATATTGTTAAGGATTGTAGATAGCACTAGATAGTGTTGAAATAGTTTAGTTAAATTTGAACATATTTACCAAGTATATGAAGACAAAAGTATTGATAGTATTGTTAATTAGTATCATAGCATTGAGTTGTAACAAAGAAGAATACACCACAAAGCCCCAATTAGAATTAATAAAAGTAAGTAGCACAAGTGTAGTTCAAAACCAAAATTTACGATTTGAGATTGAATTTAGAGACAAAGAAGGTGATGTTATTGATACTATGTATATTCAAACAATATCAAAACTAAGTAATTGCCCTGCACAAGATAAACCAGTAAGCAATTTCAGATATCGCATTCCTACATTCAATGCAACTAAAAACCAAAAAGGTGTTTTTGAAATTAATTTTTTAGTGGGAACTGATTTTCAAGGTTGTAGAAATAAAAACGACACACTTACTTTTAAATTCTGTTTAAAAGATAAACAGAATAATTTAAGCGATACTCTTACTTCACCAGCCATTGCAGTGGCAAGATAATTATAGTGCAATATTGGCATAAAAGTATACAAGCATTTTTTCTAGGAAATTATTTCTATGGCATTTGTGCCGTAATGCTTGCTTTTGAAGCCTGCATACAATTACAAATTAGTTCTACTGTTCCTTACTCAGTATACTTGATTATTTTTTGTGTAACGGTCTTGTATTATACATATGCTTACACTAGCATTTTACACAAAAAAAGTAGTAACACTAGAGAAGCTTGGTATGCTCAACATGCAACCAATATTTTAATATCACAAAAAATAATTTTTGGTATCACTTTATTAGCAATAGCTCACTTTGTAAGTACCAATTTTCATCAATGGCAAATCCCATCATTTAAAGTTATTATAGTTTGTTTTAGTATTCTATTATTGGTGTTGTTCTACAATAATTGGTATATGAATACTCATTTAATGAATCTTAGAAACTTAGGTTTGTTAAAGCCTTTTATTATTGGGTATGTATGGTCTGGTTTGGTAATGTTTTTTCCCATATTTATTGCCAAATTACTCGATAAAAGTGTAGTGGTTGATCATTGGCAAACAGCCATTCTATTCATTAAAAATGGAATGTTTATAAGTGTATTAAGTATGATGTTTGATATTAAAGACTATTCAGCCGATTATAATCAACAGCTCAAAACATTTGTTGTACGTATTGGCTTACGAAAAACAATTTATTTTTTATTGCTTCCGCTTTCATTTCTTGGTTTATTTAGCTATTGGCTTTTAGCTTTTACAAAGCCAGAATCTGCTACAACTATCTTCTTCAACAGTATTCCATTTATATTGTTAATAATTGTTGCATTATCATTGCAACAACGTAAAACTATTCTCTATTATCTTGCAGTAATTGATGGATTAATGTTTATCAAAGCTTTATGCGGCATTATTGCAATCACGTTTTAAACTAAAAAACAATGGCAAAAGAAAAAAAGACTTCAAGCACAAAAAAATCTACTGAAAAGAATAAATCTGTAGTTACTCCTAATTCATTAGCATTTTTAAAATCGTATATTAATACACCCTCACCTGTTGGTTTTGAAAGTGGTGGACAAAAACTGTGGTTAGATTATATTAAACCTCATGTAGATACCGTATTTACCGATCCTTATGGTACTGCTGTTGGCGTAATTAATCCAGACGCTCCATTTAAAGTAGTTATTGAAGCTCATTGCGATGAAATTAGCTGGTTTGTAAATTATATTAATGCCGAAGGATTAATTTATTTAAAAAGAAATGGTGGTGTAGATCATCAAATTGCACCAGCCATGAGGGTGTTTATTCAAGGGAAAAAAGGACCAGTAAAAGCTGTATTTGGATGGCCGGCAATTCATACAAGATTAGGTGGTGGCGATAAAGAACAACAACCTAAAGTAGAAAATTTGTGTTTAGATTGTGGAGCAAGAAATAAGAAGGAAGTAGAGGAATTGGGTATTCATATTGGAGCAGTTGTTACTTATCAAGATGGATTTGATGAACTAGCAAACGGTTATTACATTGGTAGAGCTATGGATAACAGAATTGGTGGGTTTATGATTGCAGAAGTTGCAAGATTATTGAAAGAAAATAAGCAAAAATTGCCTTTTGGTTTATATGTAGTAAATGCCGTTCAAGAAGAAATTGGTTTAAGAGGAGCAGAGATGATTGCAAGAAGAATTAAGCCAAACGTAGCAATAATTACAGATGTTACTCATGATACACAAACACCTATGATTAATAAAATAATTGAAGGTGATGTAGCTTGTGGTAAAGGTCCTTCACCTTGTTATGGACCAGCAGTG
>JBMLQZ010000553.1:0-5535 GCA_049241285.1 Chitinophagaceae bacterium
CATTGTATCGGCTATATTACCAGATATGTTGAAAGAAAATAAATTAGCGGCTAAACCATCATCTATTAAAATAAGTGGAGATACCAATTTTGTTATAAATCAATTTCCATTTATGCATGAATTTAGTAAGCAAAAGCAATCAATAAAAGTGCAAAAAATAGGTGGTGGACTCACCTACTTTTCATCGTATGAAAATTTTTGGAATGAAACGCCTACTGCCTTTTCTGAACATTTTAATTTGAATAGTTATTTTGAAAGAAATGGAGATACTTTAATGCAAGTACAAGTGGGTGAAAAAACAAAGTTGATTGTATCGTTACAAGTAAAAAAAGATGCAGAATATGTAATGATTGAAGTTCCTATACCTGCTGGTTGTAACTATGCTTCTAAATGGGCATACAACTATGGAATGCATAAAGAGTTTTTTAAAAATAAGGTTTGCTTTTTTGCTGAAAAACTATCTAAAGGCACTTATCAAATAGCGATTGATTTAGAACCAAGATATACGGGTAAGTTTACTTTAAATCCTGCAAAAGCCTCTTTAATGTATTTTCCTACTTTTTATGGAAACAACACTTTACGTTCAATAACAATTCATTAATAATATATTAAGATGCTTAGTAATCAACGGTACAAAAATTAGCCCTGATTGCAGCGAAAAGCCCGGAATAAAGCGTAGTGCTAACGAAGCTTTATGAGGACTTGTAGCGTAAAGCAGGACTATTGTTGAACAATGTACTACAGCAGAGCTACTCATAATAAAAAAAATACTTTTGGGTAGTTTTCGCTAGTACTTTTGCCGAAATGATAGCAATAGATTTATTGATACATGAGAAGAAAAAATATCGCATAAGTGTGGCTTGTTTTTTCTTTATCTCTGGTTTTGGATTTGCAAGTTGGGCTTGCAGAATACCTGCTTTACAACAACAATTACAACTAAACAATGCTGCACTTGGTAGCACTTTATTTGCATTGCCGTTGGGTTTAATGTTAACGCTTCCACTTACCAGCTATTTACTAGGGAAATATAGCAGCAGATACATTATGTTATTGGGCACTATTTTTTATACCATTTTGCTGTGCATTTTGGGCTTTGTTACGAACATTTGGCAATTTGTAATACTCTTGTTTTTGTTTGGAGGTTCTAGAAATTTAATGAATATTTCTATTAATGCACAATCGGTAGGTGTTCAAAAAATGTATCAAAAATCTATCATCTCTACCTTTCATGGTATTTGGAGTATTTCTGGTTTTGCAGGGGCTGCATTTGGTGCCATTTTAATTGGTCAAGAAATAGCTACTTGGTTACATTTTATTATAGCTGCCATTATTTGTTTAATAACTGCTGCATTTAGCTTTAAATATACTTTGCCGAATGATGTTCAGAAAAATTCTAGCACCACAAAACAATTACTTTTTAATCTTCCAGATAAAAGTTTATTAAATCTTGGCTTAATTGGTTTTGCATGTATGGCATGTGAAGGCATTATGTACGATTGGAGTGGTGTGTATTTTAAAACAATTATTCATGCTCCTAAAACGTTTGAAACATTAGGCTATATAGGTTATATGTGTGCAGCAGCTGGTGGAAGATTTATTGGCGATTGGCTAACAAATAAATTGGGAGAAAAAAAATTATTACAACTTTCAGGATTATTCATTTTCATGGGAATGCTTTTGTCTATCATTTTTCCATACTTAATAACTGCTACCATAGGATTTATTTGTATAGGTTTAGGAGCTTCATGTATTATTCCAATAACTATGAGCATAGCAGGAAAAAGTACCAATAAAACTGCAGGTGTTGCTATTGCATCTATTTCTACAGTTAGTTATTTAGGCTTTCTGCTCTTCCCGCCTATCATTGGCTATATTGCAGAAACTATTGGACTTCAATATTCTTTTTGCTTAGGTGCGTTTATGGCGTTGGTAATTGTATGGATAGTTTCAAAAATGAAAACACAGCAATAATAAATCAAGCAAATATGGTTGATTAAAAAATATCCTATTAATTTAGTAGGATATTATATATTTGCAGTCTTAAAACAATACACTTATGAGTTTACGACTTGGTGACATTGCACCTAATTTTAGCGCAAAAACATCTATAGGAGAAATAGATTTTTATGATTTTTTAGGAAATAGCTGGGGAATTTTATTTTCTCATCCGGCAGATTATACGCCAGTTTGTACAACTGAATTGGGAAGAACTGCAGCATTAAAAAGTGAATTTGAAAAAAGAGGGGTCAAAGTATTAGCCTTAAGTGTAGACCCTGTAGAACAGCACTTAGGTTGGATAAAAGATATTAATGAAACACAAAACGTAGAAGTTGACTTTCCTATTATTGCCGATGATGATAGAAGGGTATCTACTTTATACGATTTTATTCATCCAAACGCTTCTGCTACAGCTACCGTTCGTTCATTAGTAATTATAGCACCAGATAAAACGGTTAAGCTAATTATAACTTATCCTGCATCAACAGGAAGAAATTTTGTAGAGGTTTTACGTGTTGTTGATTCATTACAATTAACAGCAAATTATAGCGTTGCAACTCCTGCCAATTGGAAAGAAGGTGAAGATGTAATTGTAGTGCCAACTATTAAAACTGAAGATGCTATTGCTAAATTTCCAAAAGGTGTAAGAGTTGTTAAACCATATTTAAGATACACACCACAACCTAATAAAGATTAGTTTATTATAAGGGGGTTTATGTACATAAAACTTGATCAATAAAAAAAAGCTACTAGAAATAGTAGCTTTTAATAATTCAGTAATGTACAAGGCAATTAAAATCCTTTTTTAGCAACGCCATCAGCTATTGCTTGTAAAGCTTTTGCTTCGCCTAAAATAGCGGCCATTTTATTTCCTTTACCATCATGACCAGCAGCCATATAACCACCTTTTGCAGTTTTGGTAATTACAGCATCTTGCATTGGTACGTTTTTTTCTTTTGTTTTTAAGCAGTATGCTTTAATCATTTTACTAGTATCCATTTTGTTCAATTTTATTACCTCGGTATTTAAAGAGGCTAGGTTAAAAAATTATTAGAAATACCAAACTACATGATTATTTTACAATTATTCAAATAATGAGTAAAAACTAATCCACATTGTGATTAAATCGCTTCAAAATTGAATGACATCATGGGTTTGAGAATATTTATACATCAATTTTTGCATATTTAGCATGTGTTTCTATAAAGTTTCTTCTTGGTGCAACATCATCACCCATTAACATACTAAATATTCTATCTGCTTCTGCAGCACTATCTATAGTTACTTGTTTTAGTGTTCTACGTGCAGGATCCATAGTTGTTTCCCAAAGTTGTTCTGCATTCATTTCACCCAAACCCTTGTAACGTTGTGTGCTTACAGCATTATCATTGCCACCTCCTAATTTTTCAATCAAAATCTTTCTTTGTTCTTCTGTGTAAGCATATTCTTGCTCCTTTCCTTTTTTTACTAAATACAAAGGCGGTTGTGCTACGTACACATTTCCTTGTTCTACCAACGCCTTCATATAACGGAAAATAAATGTTAGAATTAATGTTGCAATATGACTACCATCTACATCGGCATCGGTCATAATAATCAACTTGTGATAACGAAGTTTAGAAGTATTTAAAGCTTTTGGATCTTCTGGAGTTCCTATAGTAACACCCATAGCGGTAAATATGTTTCTAATTTCCTCACTTTCATAAATTTTATGTTCCATTGCTTTTTCAACATTCAGAATTTTGCCTCTCAATGGCAAAATAGCTTGATAGCTTCTATCTCTACCTTGTTTTGCAGTTCCACCGGCAGAATCACCCTCTACTAAGTATAACTCACAACGCTCTGGATTTCTTTCACTACAATCTGCTAATTTACCAGGCAAGCCACCACCACTTAAAACTGTTTTACGTTGTACTAAATCTCTTGCTTTCTTAGCAGCAACTCTTGCTTGTGCGGCTAAGATAACTTTGCTAATAATGTTTTTGGCTTCTCGTGGATTTTCTTCTAAATAAGCTTGTAATGCTCGTCCTACGGTTGTTTCAACAACACCACTTACATCACTATTTCCTAATTTGGTTTTGGTTTGTCCTTCAAATTGTGGTTCAGGAACTTTTACCGAAATAATAGCACTTAATCCTTCTCTAAAATCATCTCCTTCAATTTCTACTTTGGCTTTTTCAAACAATCCCTCTTTATCTCCGTAATTTTTAAATACACGAGTTAAAGCTCTTCTAAAACCAGTTACGTGTGTACCACCTTCAATGGTATTAATATTATTTACGTAACTAAAAATATGTTCTTTAAAATCATTGTTATAAGTCAAAGCAACATCAACAACAACATTACTTACTTCATCGTGTCCTTCAACAGTAAGTGTATTAGAAATTAAGGGAGTTCTATTAGCAGTTTTATCTAATAATTCCACAAATTCTACTATACCACCTTCGCTATAAAAATTTATAGAATAATCAGTACCATCATCGTTTTTTTCTCTTAAATCAGTTAAGGTGATACTAATTTTTCTGTTTAAGAAACTAAGCTCTCTTAATCTACCTTCTAAAATTTCTTTTTTATAAACAGTTTCTTGAAAAATGCTGCCATCTGGCCAAAACCTTACGGTTGTGCCAGTTCTATCACTTTCACCAATTTCTCTAACAGGATATGCAGGAACACCACAGTGGTATTGTTGTTCAAACATTTTACCTTCTCTTTCAACGGTTACATGTAAAGTAGTACTTAATGCATTTACACAACTTACACCCACACCATGTAAACCACCAGATACTTTATAAGAGCCTTTATCAAATTTGCCACCAGCATGTAACACAGTCATTACAACCTCTAAAGCACTTCGTTTTTCTTTGGTGTGCATTGCAGTAGGAATACCACGACCATCATCTTTTACACTAATGCTATTATCTTCATGTATAATTACAAAAATATTTTTACAATAGCCAGCTAAAGCCTCATCTATTGAGTTGTCTACCACTTCATAAACCAAGTGATGTAACCCTTTAATACCAATATCACCAATATACATGGCTGGCCTTTTTCTTACAGCCTCTAAACCTTCTAAAACCTGTATACTATCTGCACCATAATTGGGTTGTTGTGGAATTTGTTCTTCACTCATAATTATTGTGTACTTGTATTTTTTGTAAGCGGTCGAAGATAATGTATTTATTGGCTTTAAAACACCTCATTTTCCACAATTTCATGTCATTTTCTACAGAGCATTTTGGTAAATTTTGCTAAAGTTTTCATGCCTATTTGGAAAATTAGATGTATATACATTATATTTGCATATACAAATGCAACAAGTATTAGAAATATTAAAATTAGCTCATAGAGGAGGGATAGAACCAAGCCTTGATTTGTTGTACCATAAAGAGCAACAAATTCCTGGTTCAATTAACTATGACATTAATCGATATTATGCCCAACATCCGTGGGTAGCCGACGATGCAGGCATGCTTGTTTACCATTATGATGAAAAAAAGCCGCAAGACAATTTCTTAGAACTAAGGTATTGTACTA
>JBMLQZ010000554.1:0-1666 GCA_049241285.1 Chitinophagaceae bacterium
CACTATCAATTTTTTTGTTATAGAAATTACTTTTTTGCCAATGCTCTTTCTTATAGCCAACTATTTGAACACAATTTGCAAACGCATGTGTGAAAAGTGCTATAATTTTTTTTGCTTTTTGAATGGTAAAATAACTACAAGCGGTAGTGTATTGATTTCCTGTTGAAATTGCTAAAATTTCTTGTTTGTTTAAAACTTTGCTTATAAAACCCGTTTCAGCAAAAGCAGTGTTAATTGGTATTAGTCTTTGAGAAAAATATACTTGTTGGTTATTATTCATCATTCTACACAAACTACTTAACGCATGTATATTTTCACTTTTATGAAATGGAGGTATTATTGGAATAATTTGATGATTATAAATGTGTAATAATTGCTTAACGGTTTCAATGCTTACACCACTTTTGCCATAACTTAAACTCTTAATTTTAAAAGCAATCATTAATTGAATTACATCTTCATTTAATTGTTGAACAGATACGTTTTTGGAACTATTGAGTTGTTCTTTAATATCAATATAATTAAGTATCTCAGTTATTTTTTCCTCATTTTCATGAAAAGAATTTGAAGTAATTTGTTCATGAGCAGTAAAGGTTATTGATAGCAATTGCTGATAGGCTAACAAATTTTCAATTTGTTCGATGTGTAACCATTTGTGGTCTAATGGTAAATAGTTATAGCTCATTTTTGTTGCTTTGACTGTACAAATTACGTTGTTTTATGTTTGAACCTATCTCATTCTCACTCTTTTCCTTAAAATCTATAAAAATGTGTTTGTTTGTGAGGAAAAGTTTTCTTTAATTTGCACCCTCTTACAAAACGATCTGGTAGCTCAGCTGGATAGAGCAACTGCCTTCTAAGCAGTAGGTCATTGGTTCGAATCCAATCCGGATCACTTAAAAAACCTTAAAGTATTTTGCTTTAAGGTTTTTTTATTGCATTAGGCTTTCCTATTTTTCCATTACAATTATTCTCATTATGCCAATTGTTGCATGTATTACAGCTATTGCACCTATGCGTTTAGAACCCAATCATAAAGCAGAAATGGTTAATCAATTGCTTTTTGGTGAGTTTGCTGAAGTAGTAGATGAGCATAAAGATTTTTATAAAATAAGTTGTATTGGATATACGTATTCAGGATGGTGTCAACAATCTCAAGTAATGCAAGTAGATGCAATTCAACAAGCAGATAGTTTTATTCTAAATGCTATTGATGAAGTTTATTTTAATCATCTACCTATTAGGGTAAGTATTGGTTCGTCTTTTTATCAAAATACTTCCATATTTAAGGGCGTTTCAATTGAATATCCTTCAAATAGTAGTACCATTAATTTTTCAAAAGTTACTAAAAATGAAGTAATCATAATTGCTGAAAAATACTTAAACACACCTTATGTTTGGGGTGGAAGATCGGTTTTTGGAATTGATTGTAGCGGATTTGTACAACAAGTATTTTTAATACTTGGATTTCAGTTGCCAAGAGATGCTTATGAACAGGCTACATTAGGCACCGATATTGGATTTTTAAATCAAGCTGAATGTGGCGATTTGGCTTTTTTTGATAATGAAAAAGGAGAAATTATTCATGTGGGAATTCTTGTTAATAACCACACCATTATTCATGCAGCTGGATTTGTAAAAAAAGATGGCATCGATCATTTAGGTA
>JBMLQZ010000555.1:0-511 GCA_049241285.1 Chitinophagaceae bacterium
AGGTGAAAACTACCTATATCAATCCAAAACAATTTTCGTTAAAAAAGGAGAAAATAAAATATTAGAAATAGATAATTAAATACAATATCATCTTAAATCAGTTATCTTTAAAGAAGTTTTTTTAGTTGAATGTATAATCATTATTTAACGAATTGCTATTATGAAGTCTGTTAATCTAGTAGAATTAGCAAAGGTGTTAGGCCTATCAAAATCAACAGTTTCAAAGGCTTTAAAGGATAGCTACGAAATTGGTGCAGCTACCAAAGAAAAAGTAAAAGCAATGGCTAAAGAATTAAACTATCAGCCTAACCCTTATGCTAGTAGTTTAAGAAAACACAGCAGTAAAACTATTGCTGTTGTTTTACCACAAGTAGATAATAATTTTTTAGCTACCTCAATAAAAGCCATACAAACAATTGCTCATGAAAAAAGCTTTCATGTTTTATTATATTTAACTTAGGATGATTCTGAAAAAGAAAAATCAAATTTTAATGTTTTAAAAACTGGACGG
>JBMLQZ010000555.1:521-1743 GCA_049241285.1 Chitinophagaceae bacterium
CGATATAGAGCATATTTCAGAAATAGCTGCCTTTGGAATTCCAATAGTTTTTTTCGACCGTGTTTGTGAAAATTTTCCAACAACAAAAATTACTACTAACGATACAGAAAGCACTTGTTTAGGAACTGAATTACTAATAAAACAAGGGTGTAAACGAATTGCATTTATGCATGTACTTGAAGATTTTTCAATTGGCAGAAGAAGATATCAAGGCTATTTACAAGCACTTGAAAAAAATGAATATAAATTAGACGAAAGCCTTATTATTAAATGTACACAAGATTACGATGGAAATTATAAACTGCTAAAAAAATTACTACAAAGTAAAAACCGACCAGATGCTATAATGTCACCAGTAGAAAAAATGGCTATTACAGCTTATTATGTTTGTGAAGAGTTATCTATTAATATTCCTAAAGACATTAAAATCATTAGTTTTTCTGCACTTACATTCGCTTCCTTATTATCACCTTCACTAACAACCATAACACCTCCAGGTTACGAAATGGGCGAAAAAGCAGCTACACTATTAATCAATTCATTAGAAAAGAAAAAGTATAAATTATATAACGAAGAAATCATGATTCCGTCTACTATTAACCAACGTTCATCTACTGCAAACTAATGCCTAA
Organism: Chitinophagaceae bacterium; assembly: GCA_049241285.1. Taxonomy (GTDB): domain Bacteria; phylum Bacteroidota; class Bacteroidia; order Chitinophagales; family Chitinophagaceae; genus Parasediminibacterium. Next base: position 1,154 of record JBMLQZ010000555.1, read on the forward strand.
AAGCGAAACCGTTTTCGGAGAAAAATTCATTTTACATTTCATGTTATAGTATAAAATAATCAACTTGCAATGGCATCAATCTTTGCCATATGTATCAAAAAATTCAACAAATAACTGTTGCTTATTTAGTATCATTATTAAAGAGAATTTTGTTTGTAGCCAGCTTTATACCCTTTATGCATCTTCAGTGGCGTCGCACACTGCAACTACTACCAATACATCAACAATAATTACGCTTAACAATACAAATAATGAAAAAAATTATTGCCATAAACATATTGCTATTAAGCATATGCACAGCTAAAGCAACCATAAAACCCAATACATTATTTACCAATAATGGAGTAATACAACAAGGGGTAGTTGTACCAATTTGGGGAACGGCAAATAACAACGAAAAGGTAACCGTAGAATTTGCAGGACAATCCATTTCAACCAATGCAACTAATGGCAAATGGATGGTGCAATTACAACCATTAAAAGCAAGCAACACTCCTTTAACCATGACCATAAAAGGAGAAAACACTATTACCATTACCAACCTTTTAATTGGTGAAGTGTGGCTATGTAGTGGACAAAGTAATATGGGT
>JBMLQZ010000556.1:0-1692 GCA_049241285.1 Chitinophagaceae bacterium
ATAGATCAAGATATTACAAGTGGTAGTCAATCCCCAAGCTTGCAATTAAACATTAGTCAAGGTTTAAACTTATTACAAATAACTGTAAGTAACAGTGGTAATGCACCCTTTAAAACATATACGGTAAGAATTGCAAGAACAGGTTATAGGCCAACAATTTCATCTTTCTCACCATTGTCTGCTAAACCAGGCGATGTAGTAACCATCAACGGTACCAATTTTAGACCAGAAGTTCTCAACAACAATATTGTATACTTTGGTGCAACTCAAGCAACTGTTACAGCAGTTACTGCCACACAAATTACAGCTATAGTACCTGCTGGAGCAACACATGCTCCCATTACGGTTTTAAATGCAAATCTTGCATTATCGGCTACAAGTACACAAAAATTCAACCCTATTTATGCACCTGCAAAAACAAATATTATTAGTGGTGATTTTTCGGCAAGAATAAATTATGATATTAATAGAAGAAGAGCATCGTCTATAGCCGTTGGCGATATTGATGGCGATGGAAAACCCGATATGGCCGTTACAGCACATTTTGAACCATTACCTTTTGTAACCATATTTCAAAATACTTCAACTAGTGGTGGTGTTTCTTTTGCTCCTAGAATGGAAATTAGTACCGCTGAAACCCCCACTTTCGTAACCATGGGTGATATTGATGGCGATGGAAAATTAGATATGGCTGTTCTATGTTTTAATAAAATATCTATTCTGTTAAATACTTCTACAAATGGTATTATAAGCTTTGCACCTAAACAAGATATAACAATTGAAAGCAATGCAACTTCGTTAGCTATAGGTGATATTGATGGCGACGGAAGGCCAGAAATAGTAATAGGGCATAATTGGAATTTTATGTTTTCTGTTATTAGAAATACTACTCCTAATAATGTTGTTGGTTCAATTAGTTTTTCAGGCTCTATTCCATTTACCACAAACTTTAATTACAAATCTGTAACATTAGCCGATATTGATGGCGATAAAAAATTAGATGTTGTTACCTCCGATTTTTCTGTTCGATTAAATACATCAACCATTGGCCAAATAACTTTTGCACCATTAACTAGAATAGTAGATGCAGTGGCAGATAAGATTATTACAAGCGATATTGATGGCGATGGTAAATTAGATGTAATTGGTAATGGTGCTGTTGTATACAGAAATATTTCAAGAGAAGGTACTGTAACTTTTGAACGAACCTTAAGATACCCAACTCCAATTGGTGGCACTAGTTCAATTGATGCAGGAGATGTAGATGGCGATGGAAAACCAGATTTAATAATGACCAATTTTAGTGGTGGAAGTGTAGTTACCAATACTGTTGAAATACTTAAAAACATATCTACCAATGGTATTATTCATTTTGCACCCAGCGTTACTATCAATACTGGTAGAAAACCTTCAGCACTTGCAGTAAATGATTTAGATGGTGATGGAAAACCAGATATTATGTCGGTGAATGAAGACGATAACAATGTATCTATTTTTAGAAATGCAGAAGTTGCCTTGCCTATTGTTTTGGAAAACTTTATAGCCACAAAGCAGAACCAACATTCAGTTCTATTATCTTGGAATTCTTCTACTGAAATAAACGCAAAAGAATACGTTATTGAAATGAGTGTGGATGGAATATTATTTCAAAAAATGGGTCAAATTTTTTGGTAAATATTTTTTATTTTGTTA
>JBMLQZ010000557.1:0-3640 GCA_049241285.1 Chitinophagaceae bacterium
TCATTAAATCGGCCCAAGAAAGTTTATTGCCATATTTCTGTTTAATAGGCCAAAGCAATAAACGAGCTTTATCTAAATTGGTATTATCTGGCCAGCTATTTAGTGGTGCAAAACGCAAAGTTCCACTTCCTGCACCGCCTCTTCCATCTTGAATACGATAAGTACCTGCACTATGCCAAGCCATACGAATAAAGAATGGTCCATAATGACCATAATCTGCTGGCCACCAATCTTGTGAATTGGTCATTAGGTCATAAATATCTTTTTTAACAGCATTTAAGTCTAAACCTTTAAAGGCTTCACCATAATTAAATGATGGGTCCATTGGATTAGATAAAGCTGAATTTTGACGTAAGATGTTTAATTTTAGTTGATTTGGCCACCAATCTCTGTTAGCTGTTCCATTACCAGCTGTTGGTCTTGCAGCACCATGATTAAATGGGCATTTTCCTTGTGTTGTGTTATTTTCCATAGTTATTAATTAAGCAATTGTTGTAAATGTTTGCATTGGTTAAAGAACAAAATTTAAGATGTGCAAAATTAGGTTGATTTTGAAAAAGAAACTATTGAATTTAAAAAACACTAATAGCTTAAAGCTATTAATAACTAAAAAAATGTAAATTTAAACTATTGGTTTGTTTTTTTAAATCAATTCGATTTTTGATAATTGAATTAAATAAACCGAAGATTTATTTAATTCACAGAATCATTGTTTTATACAGAAGATGATGTCACTTTGAATGTAATTAAATCTTTTACTTTTTGATAATCATTACCGAAATCAGAAGGTTTTAAAAACAGATCTCTTACACCCTCTGTTTGAAAATTATTTAAAGCATTTGCCTTAGTAAGAATTTGTTGTAAAGCAGGATTATATTGCTGTATATAGGCTTCTGGATTGCGTAGTTTTAAGCCTAATACAGGTACGGTTGTTGGACCAGCAATACTGCTTCCAAATAGAATGTTTGTTTCTTGTACAGCTACAACTTCTTCCCACAAAATCCAACCGGTACTAATTCCTGCTGGTGTATAAATAAATCCTTTTGTTGTTGCAACAAATAAATTACTATTTGAAAAAAGCTGACGAAAAAATACAATCACCAAGAAATGACAAACTATATAAAAGAATCCAAAAATTAATTTTTCTACAAATGTTATATCTTCTAATTGCCTTACATCTAATATTATATCTGGCTTAAATAATAACATGTTTACAAAAGCAGCAAAACAAATTATAGCAATGAAAAGTATGAGTGATCTTAGCAGGTTTTTGTTTTCTTTTATTTTTAATATTTTTTCAGCACATGCAGCATCGCTATTATTGCTTGGCTTGTTTCTAAAAAATTCACGAATAAGTGCATAAACCACATAGCCACATATAACAAATGGTATTAACATAATCAATCAACTTAAAGAGATGATTGGCTGATGACTTAGCTAATTCCCTATTTCCATTAGTAAACTGCAAAAACTACTATCAAAATAAATATTGGTTAACATAAACCATTGTAATTTCCTTAAACGCTTTTGCTAATGATGATTCATAAAAAATTTCTAGAAATTAAATTATACCTACAATATAGCAAAGAATATATTTCTAAATAAAGCTAAATGATATTTATGTGAAGATGGAAAGCAAGCAACTTATACAGTTTTGCCAATTGATAGTTTTATAGGTAGCAATGTATATTTTAAACAGAGCCAAGTGTGAGAGGATATTTGTTTTGAGTATAATAAACAAAAAAGCCACACTTTTAGTGTAGCTTTTGAATTTGGCTCCCGAAACTGGACTTGAACCAGTGACCCTCTGATTAACAGTCAGATGCTCTAACCAACTGAGCTATTCGGGATTTTTCCCTTTTTAGGGGATGCAAAAATAGGGACTAGTTTTAAAGTTCCAAAAATATTTCTAGAATTTAAAAATATTTGTACCGCATGTGAAATTTGCAATTTTTGCAAATAGTCATTTTGTTTTGTATCAACCCAATTAAATGTTGTGGGGCAAATGGTTATGTATTGAATACCAACCATATAGATTGTTTAGTAAGTGCTACAAAAACACCTTGCTCGTTCACATCAACAGAATAGGTTTTTAAATAATAGCCTTCTCCTGTTGTGTTTCTACCATTCTTTATATTAAACTTATATCGGTGTAAAGGACAAACAGCATTGCCTATACCATCTATAAAACCATTTGCCATTATTCCACTTGCATGTGGGCATTTATATGCTATTGCGTATAATTGGTTTTGATAATTTACTAATGTAATTTTTGTGTCTTTTACATCAATAACACACATATTATTACTCTGAAATGGAATTTCTGAAATAGACGCTGCTATTTGTATCCATTCAATATTCATTTTAGTGCAGTTATTATTTAGAAGTAAATAGTTTTATAAGGATAGCGAATAGCATACATTTCTCTTACCTTATTCATAATCACTTCTCTTAATGCATCTATATTTTTTCTTTCAAGGGCAGAAATAAATACACAATTTCCATTGGTTTCTCTATCCCATTTTTCCTTCAATTCTCTTAATAAATCTTGTTTTACACTATAATCTAACCATTCGTCAAAATACTTTTCTTCATACAAATCCATTTTATTGAAGATGGTTAAAATGGGTTTATCGAAAGCCTTTAATTCTTGTAAGGTTTTATTTACTACACCAATTTGGTCTTCGTATTGTACATGAGACGTGTCTACAACATGTAACAATATATCTGCTTCTCTTACTTCATCAAGTGTACTTTTAAAACTCTCAACTAAGTGGTGTGGTAGTTTTCGAATAAAGCCAACGGTATCGCTAAGTAAAAAAGGCGTGTTTTCAAAAACCACTTTACGAGTAGTAGTATCTAATGTTGCAAACAGTTTATTTTCTGCAAACACATCGCTTTTGCTTAAAAGTGTCATCAAAGTGCTTTTACCTACATTGGTATATCCAACTAATGATACTCTAATAAATTCGCCCCTATCTTTTCTTTGTGTAAATGCTTGTTTATCTATTTCAGACAATCTTTTTCTTAATAAAGCAATTTTGTCTTTTACAATACGTCTATCAGTTTCTATTTCTGTTTCACCTGGCCCTCTCGATCCTATTCCTCCACCTTGTCTTTCAAGGTGCTTCCACATACCTTTTAGTCTTGGTAAAATGTATTGGTATTGAGCCAATTCTACTTGTACTTTAGATTGTGCTGTTCTTGCTCTACTAGCAAATATGTCTAGTATTAAATCGCTTCTATCAAGCGTTTTGGTTTTTAGTTCATTTTCAATGTTGCTAATTTGTGATCCTGTTAGCTCGTCATCAAAAATTACTAATCCAACATTTTTTCCTTGAATGTAATTTTTAATTTCTTCTAATTTACCCTTACCTACAAAGGTTTTGCTATCTGGCCTCAGCATTTTTTGGGTAAATCTTTTAATCGTGGTTGCACCAGCAGTTTCTGCCAAAAATGCTAATTCATCTAAATATTCTTCTACTTGCTCTGGAGTTTGATCTTTTTGAACCAACCCTACTAACACCGCTTTTTCTGATTGTAGTATTTTATTTTTTTCTATCAAAGTAATCTGCTATTTGGCACAAAAGTAATTGATTGTAAAGTAGTGATAGGATAGATTATTAAATATGCAAACTGC
>JBMLQZ010000558.1:0-1677 GCA_049241285.1 Chitinophagaceae bacterium
AGCCCATGCATCTTCGGTTATATTATTGATTTGCAGCCAATCTTTTGGATGCAAACATGCTTGCAACAAATGATATTCTGGCGAATTAATTTCTGGTTGATAATTATAATCGAAACGAACGGTTGGTGGCAAACTCATTAAAATACTTTCGATGCGACCATTGGTTTTTAAGCCGAATAATGTGCCTCTGTCATGCACTAAATTAAACTCGGTGTAACGTCCCCTTCTTATTTCTTGCCAATATTTATTGGCTTGTGTAAAGGATAAATTTTTTCTTTTTTCGACGATTGGAATGTACGCATCTGTAAAACCATAACCACAGCCTTTGGCAAAATTGATCCAGAATTCAACAGGCTTTTCTGTAAATGGACGTTGGTAATCGTAAAAAATTCCACCGATACCTCTACGTTCATTGTTACGGTGAAAGTTTACAAAATAATCGTCGCAATGTTGTTTAAATGTTAGATAAAAACTACCATCGAAATGATTACAAATGTTTTGATATGTTTGATGAAAATGAACTGCATCTTCATTAAATAAATAGTAAGGTGTTAAATCGGTTCCTCCACCAAACCAACGATCTGCAAGGCTTCCATCTTCATGATATAATTCGAACATACGGTAATTGCAATGCACTGTTGGCACAAAAGGATTGTAGGGATGAATTACCAAACTTAACCCACATGCAAACCAAGTGGCTCCATTTATTTTTAATTGTGTACGCATAGCATCGGTAACAGCACCATACACTACAGAAGTATTTACACCACCTTTTTCAAATACATTGCCATTAGCTATTACTCTGGTTTTTCCACCACCACCTTCTGGTCTTTGCCAAATATCTTCTACAAAAGTTGCTTTGCCATCTGCTGTTTCTAAGGCATCGCAAATATAGTTTTGTAGGTGATGAATAAAATCAATCCAATGTTGTTTTACATCCATTTTAATGAATATTAGGTATTGAAGTAATTAGGCTTTTGGCTGCCATTGTTTTACGGTATTTACAAAGGCTTTTGCATGATCTACTGGTACATTTGGTAAAATACCATGACCTAGATTAGCAATATATCTTGATGAACCAAAAGCATTTAACATATCGGTTACTTCTTGTTCAATGACGGGAATTGGAGCTAGTAATTTTGCTGGATCAAAATTGCCTTGTAGCGTAATATTATTACCGGCTAATTGTCTTGCAAAAGTTGGTTTAATACACCAATCTATTCCTAAGCCTGCAGCACCAGTTGCTGCCATAGCATCTAAACTTTGCCAAGCACCCTTTGCAAAAATGATGGTTGGTACAATATCTTTTGTTGCTGCTACAATTTGACGAATATATTTTAATGAATACGTTTCAAAATCATGTGGACTTAACAAACCACCCCAACTATCAAAAATTTGCAACATATCGGCACCAGCTTTTGCTTGTGCTTTTAAATAAGCAATTGTAGTGTCGGTTATCATTTGTAACAGCGTACGTGCCAAAGCTGGTTGTGTGTAGCAAAATTGTTTGGCTTTATCAAAAGTTTTAGAACCCTTTCCTTCAACCATATAACAAAGCAAAGTCCATGGTGCACCTGCAAAACCAATTAAAGGCACTCTGTTGTTCAATTGTTCTTTTATTAAACGAATAGCACTAAATACATAACCAAGCGATTCATCAACATCTGGAACATGCAC
>JBMLQZ010000559.1:0-1658 GCA_049241285.1 Chitinophagaceae bacterium
AAACTGCTTCAACATCACAAGAGCCAAGCATACAAAGGTTTGTACAAGACTATAATTTATCTGTTGCTACAATTTATCAAAACGAAGAAAAATCTACCCAATAATGCAACAAGCTATTCAAAATAATAAATGGTGGGCAATTGCAGTGGTGGTGTTAATCATTTTAAACATTGCCACATTAGCTACTTTTTGGATGATTAGAAGTAAAGAAATGATTCAAAAAGAAAACCTACTTCCACCAAAAAAAGATGGTGCTGCTATGTATTTGATTGAACAATTACAATTTGATTCTATTCAGAAAAAAGAATTTTTGTTCTTGAAACAAACACATCAAAAAGGTATTAGAGATACAAGAAATAAATTGAGACATGTAAAAGAAAATTTCTTCGATTTACTTTCTGATACAACAATTTCAGAGAAAGATATTATTGAAAGAAGTAGCGAAATTGCTTCACTTGAACAAGAAATTGAAATGTTATCATTTCAGCATTTTCAACAAGTAAGAAAGTTATGCAATGCAAAACAGCAAGAACACTTTGATGCGATAATTAAAGATGTTTTAAAATTGATAGCACCACCTCCGCCACCGCCTCCAAGTGAAAGAATGGGTAGAGATGGCAGCAAGCATAATGAACCACATGGTGGTCAAAATCCACCACCACTAAATGGTGAACATCCATTTCCACCACCACACAAAGAGATGCAACCATAAAAAAATTAAAATAATCCAAAGGTTTTTTTTCTTTTCAGCATCTAACCTTTAAAATCAATATTTAATCAAGTAAAACAAAAACAACATGAAAACAAATCACTTTAAAAAAATAGGAGTAGGTATACTTTTTTCAATCTCATTTATCAGTTGTAAAAAAGATACTGCTACTACAAATAATAACAATACCAATACAGCAGTACCTGCGGTTTTTTCTAAATTCAACACGTCTGTAACTATATCTGTTGAAGGCAACTTTGTGGTTCTAAAAAGTAATGGTATACCTGATCATAAAAGTCCATATTTTGCTACCACAGATAGCAGATACGAAGCTTACAATGGAACAAATACTGCATTTAACAAAAACCCTAATAGTATTATAACACAAAATTTTACGTTTAAAATTCCATTAACCCCAGCAGTTAGCAGTACTCATGCTGCAACACCTATGGGGCCAATGGGAATTTCAATAAATGGTGTACCTATTTATAATCAATATGCTGCTGGTAATGCTCCATTAACCAATGAAATTAATAGTTTCGATCAATACAATGGTCATCCACAAATGAGTGGTCAATATCATTATCATATTGAACCTTTATCTATAACAGCTAACAAAGGTAAAAGTGCATTAATAGGCTTCTTATTAGATGGTTTTCCGTTATATGGACCACAAGAAAATGGGGCTACAGTTACTAACAGTATGTTAGATGTGTATCATGGTCATACACATGCTACAGCAGATTATCCAAATGGCATCTATCATTATCACATAACAGCAGATGTACCTTACATTAATGGCAATGGATTTTATGGTACAGCAGGCACGGTAACTCAATAATTAATATCCATTCGTTTTACTTTTCTTATTTGTATAAACAGAATTTTATTTAAAATCAAATCTATTTTTTAACCCAATTTTTTATTCAAAACCTTCACACTATGAAAC
>JBMLQZ010000560.1:0-5206 GCA_049241285.1 Chitinophagaceae bacterium
TACCTGCTATAGTAACAAAGAATTGATTATTGTATTTAAAGTTTTGCTGAACAAAAAAACCTCGTATGCTTCTTTCACTGCGGCCATCAGATCCTGGTAAAATAGTACTACCGGCGTTAGCTGTTGAAATGCCAGGCAATAACCCTCTACTATGATTAAGTATATATTGACTTCTTTCATATTGCTCAGAGTATCCCATTTGTGTTACTGAAGATAACTTTGAGGTGAGAGATGTAGAATAGGTAATATTCAAATCGTGATTAAAAAATGTAGAATTAAAACTAGCAGTACTAGCATATCCATTTTGTGCAGGATCAGGAACACCAGCAGGTGTAATTCCTCCTCCATAATTAGCAGGACTAACATTGTAAGTAAATGGTGGAATAAATGTGGTACCGTTCTGAGAAATAACATCTAATCCAGCTGAATAATCTATAACCAATCCTTTAACTAAATTAATCTTAAATCCTAAATTAGAAATTGCTCTGCTTGTAGCATTTCTCTGTTTAATATCATTAATTACACTTAGTGGATTAATTCTTCCTCTTTCACCAATAGCTTGTAAGTTTCCGTTTGCATCTCTTGCTTCTATATTATGAAAGTTCCCAATAATTGTCATTGAATTTATGGGTGAGAAGAAACTGTTGCCATCTGGCTTTTCATTAGTTACGTTATTAATGTAATTAATACCAGCAGTCATACTTAACCATTTATTGATTGTATTATCTAGATTAAGTCTAAAACCAAAACGTTGATTATCGGTATTTCTAATGATACCTTGATTATAGTTATGGTTTAATGAAGCATAATAACGTAATTTTTCTTGACCACCAGTTATTGAAACGTTGTTATCAGTACCCATACCAGTTCTAAAAATATAATCTTGATAATCGTATCTTGTAACATTAGTGGTTGTGGTTGCAAACGGTGTAGCAATAATGTCTTGTGTAAGAGCACCTGCACCATCTGTTGGACCACCAAATTTTGTTGGAGCTTTACTAAATTCTAAACGCTTACGTAATTCATTCATATTTACTCTTGTACTAAAAGTAATTTTAGGTGCTCCGCTACTACCTTTTTTGGTAAATATTTGTACAACACCAGCATTAGCCCTACTTCCATAAATTGCTGCTGCTGCTGCACCATTTAATACCTCAATTCTATCAATATCATTTGGATTAATATCAACCATTCTGTTTTGGCCTATACTTCCACTTCCATCGTAATCAGATTGAGCATTGGTTACTCTAGCATTTGAGTTATTAATTATTACACCATCAACTATATAAAGTGGATCAGATGATCCAGAAATTGAACTTACACCTCTCAACTTAACGGTCATGCCGCCAGCAGGGTCACCTGAGTTTTGGGTAATTTGTGCACCTGGAACTTTTCCTTGTAGGGCAGTGATTGCATTACCTGAAGCAGCATTTGTAAGTTGAGAACCTTTAATAGTTCCAATAAAATTACCTAGTTGTTTCTTCGTTGTACCTTGTGAAGTACCAGTAACAATTACTTCATCAAAACCGGTAACATCTTCTCTCAGTAATACATTTTTAGTATAAGAACTGGTGCTATTAATTACCAATTCTTCTTCTTTACTCATAAAACCTATACCAGAAAATACAAGTTTATATTTACCTTGCTTAAGCGTCACAGAAAAATTATACGAGCCATCTTCAATCGTTGCAGTGCCAAAGGTTGTTCCTTTAATGAACACTGAAATAGAACCAAGTGGTTTGTTTTTCTCATCTGTAACTTTTCCCGAAACTTTTACCTGAGCGAAAGAACAAACGCTCAAAAGCGTAAAAGCAAAAAGTAATAACATTTTATTACTGTGCTTGTGAAATTTTTTCATCTGCAAATTGGTTTGTTAATAAATGAAGAATTGTTTAGTAACTGCTAATTGAATTAGTTACCAGAAAAAAGGGGAACTTTTTCTGCCGTAAATGGTCAACAAGCAATTGTAAGTAAACTTAGTGACTTTTTTTGAACAAGAAAAAAAATACTGCATAAAAAAGCATATAAAAAACAATAAATCAGATAAAAATTGATTTTATTGTATATTTATGGTAATATAAAGATTAATAATCTGCAAAATAACGCATTAAATTAAATTATATAATGAATAAACAAATTGAGAAATTATATTCAACTGCACAAAAAAAATCTAGAAGAATTATAGGATTAATGAGTGGAACTTCTTTGGATGGTTTAGATATTGCAGTATGTAAATTAAATGGCTTTGGCAAAGACACAAATATTGAAATAGAATTTTTTACTACGGTGAATTACGATGCTTCTTTTAAATCACAAGTAAAAGAAATTTTTAGCAAGAAATCTGTTGACTTAGAAAAGGTTTGTTTGATGAATGAATGGATTGGCATTGAACATGGTAAAATGATTAATGCAGCTTTATTAAATTGGGGAATAAAAAATTCAGATATTGATGTTATTGCTAGTCACGGACAAACTATTTATCATGCTCCTAAATGGATGCATCAACAATCTCATTTTAATAATGCAACCTTACAAATAGGTGATGGTGATCACTTAGCTGTAACAACTGGCATTATTACCATTAGCGATTTTAGACAAAAACATATTGCAGCCGGTGGAGAGGGTGCTCCATTAGCAGTTTATGGAGATTACCTAATATTTAGTAGTAAGGAAGAAAACAGGATAATGTTAAATATGGGTGGCATAGCTAACTTTACTTATTTGCCTCCAAGTTTAGACGCAAAAGAAGTATACAGTACCGATGTTGGAACTGGCAATACATTAATGGATGCTTACGTGCAGAAATATTTTGAAGGATATTATTTTGATGAAAATGCTTTTTTAGCTTCTCAAGGAACTATTCAAGAAAACTTGTTAAATGAACTGATGAATCATTCATTTTTTGAACAAGATTTCCCTAAAACTACTGGTCCTGAGCTATTTAATTTAGATTATTTGTTAGATGCTCAAGAAAAAAGCAATACACAAAACTTGAATCATTATGATGTTATGGCAACGCTAAACGCATTTAGTGCAACTGCAATAGCTGATGCTTTAAGAAGATGTTTAATCCCTAACGAAAAACCAAATGCTATTTATGCAAGCGGTGGAGGTATGCATAACCCTTTATTAATGCATCAATTGAAAGTAAATTTTCCTGAAATTACTTTTAAAACAACCAAAGATTTACATATTCAACCAGATGCAAAAGAAGCCGTTTTGTTTGCTGTTTTAGCCAATGAAACATTGGCTGGAGAGGGATTATCTATCGGCAAAAATACTATTGATATACCTGCAGTATGTATGGGTAAAATTAGCTTTCCTGGTTAAAGAACTTTTAAGTATACATCTATAAATAAAATACTTATACATTCAAAAGAACGATTCTAGAATATATCGATATTTTGAATGTATAAGTCTACTAAGTAAATTAATTTTTATTTGCTTTCTTCTCTCTTATCTTCTTTGCTCAATAGCCTACTCCTGCAGCTACTAGAAGCGATAAGCCACCATCAATCGGCACATCTTCTACATCATCTCCAAAACCTGGTTGGGCTTGTAGAAAAGTTGGTAGCAGTAAAAAATAATTAGTATAGATGATACTAGAAACTGAGCATTCTTAAATCGCTTCATAGTTTTGATGGTTTCATTTGTTGATCAAGTTGTTATTTATTAACCCCCTCTCCTTACTAAGAAGAGGGGGTTGTTTTTAGTTTTTGATTTTGCGGTGCTTATTTTTACTCTACCATAATTGTTTTAGTAATTACCGTTTTTGTACCATTCATTATTTGCATGCTGTAATTACCTGCTGCTATTTTGCCTAATGGTATTGTTTCTATAATACTGCCACCATTATGGTTGATGCTTTGGCTGGCTACTTCCTGACCAAGACTATTAAAGATTCTTACAGTATAAACACCCATCTCTACATTGCTCAACTGTAAACGTACTGTTTTGCCAATCACTGGATTTGGATAAACCGTAAATGATGGGGCTTTGCTGCCGATATATACTTTTACAATTTGAGTGTATTGATACTTTCCGTTCTTTTCTACTGCCTTTATTCGGTAGTAATTATTGCCTTGGTTTACCTGTGCATCGTACCAACTGTAGTTGTTTGTTGATACTGATACATTCTTGGCTGCTACTGTAGTGGCTTTGCTAAAGCTATTACCATCAATTGATTTTTCTACTTCATAGCTACTCATATTAGTTTCATTGGCGGTGTTCCATATTATTTCTATACCTGCATTCTTTTGGCTTGCAGATACATTGGTAATAGATACTGGCAACAAACTGACTTCTCTGAACACAATACTAAACCTATCACTTGCAATACTTGCTGTGGTTGATTTAGTGCTAAAGTTTACATCTGTTGTACCATTTAGATTTAATAAAGTTTCAGTATTTAGAAATTTATCTAATAAGTAGGCTTTAACAGTGCCATTAAAGTTAGCCGAAGCAATGCGTAAAGTGTAATTGCTTTGCATTAGCTGCCATGCTTTTAGGTGAATAGTATCTGTTGTTGCTGGAATATTTCTTCTTTCAATACTCATTAAAGTATTGCCTTTTTGTATTGCAATATTTTCATCTAAATTGGCAAACTTATTGGCATCATCATCATTTACTAAATTGCTATGGTTATTATTGAATAAAATCGTTGCTCCATCTTGTGAAGCCCCATTGATATTGGCAGTTAAATACAATTGTATACCCATAGTGGCTGTGCCAGATTGCATTCTAAAAACATTGGTATTGCCTGTGGTTTTATGGGCTTCGTTAATAGTTAATTGCCTTGCTTCAGATGCTGATGTATTTTGTACAAAGAATGCTTGTCCACTTTGAATAGCTGTTGTAATATTAGATGAGCCATTACTCTTGGTGCCATCTGTAAAGCAAGACACATAAGCTCCTCTTGTACCCAAAGTTGGATCCCAAATATAATAGTAACCTGTTAAGCCTGTTTTACCTAAAGCATTCCAATCTATAGAACTTGCATAAGGATTTGCTACCAAGCTAAATGCACTTGCATTGCTTGCTAGTGTTGGTAAACTTGATGGTGTACTAGCTGAATTGCTTAATGTTACTGCACCTGTTAGCAATGTTCCTGTTGCTCTTAATGTAGTGGCTGTAGTGTTTACTGGCTGTGTGTTTAAATCAATAGACCTATCACCTCTTACCATAAGCCTGTAAGCATTGCCTGCTA
>JBMLQZ010000561.1:0-2423 GCA_049241285.1 Chitinophagaceae bacterium
TCGACATTTACTTACTATAATTAGCAATTTTAACTAGTTATCTTTGCAAAAACTTATTTAGTTTAATATGAGCCGTAAAGGAAAAGTTTTAGTGGCAATGAGTGGTGGCATTGACAGCACAGTAACCGCATTAATGTTACATAATGAAGGGTATGAAGTAGTTGGAATAACTATGAAAACATGGGATTATGCAACTAGTAATGCAAGCAGTAAAGAAACGGGTTGTTGCAATATTGATAGTTTTAACGATGCTCGTCAAGCGGCTGTTCAGCATGGGTTTCCACACTTTATTTTAGATATTAAAGATGAATTTGGCAATTTTGTAATTGAAAACTTTGTAGAAGAATATTTAGCCGGAAGAACACCCAATCCATGTGTAATGTGTAATACACATATTAAGTGGAAAGCTTTATTAAAACGTGCCGATGCACTTGATTGTGCATTTATTGCTACTGGTCATTATGCCGAAGTAAGGCAACATACAAATGGAAGATATGTTATTAGCAAAGGTTTAGATGAAACAAAAGACCAAAGCTATGTTTTATGGGGTTTAAATCAAGAACTATTGAGTAGAACCATTATGCCTTTAGGTAAATACCGTAAAACAGAAATTAGGCAAATGGCAATGAATATGGGTTATCCTGAATTAGCCAAAAAAAGTGAGAGCTACGAAATTTGCTTTGTACCAGATAACGATTATAGAGGTTTTTTAAAAAGAAGGGTAAATGGATTAGAAGAGAAGGTAGATGGAGGTTGGTTTGTAGATAAATCTGGAAAAAAATTAGGAAAGCATAAGGGATACCCTTTTTACACCATTGGACAAAGAAAAGGACTAGAAATTGCATTAGGAAAGCCAGCTTATGTTACTGGTATTCATCCAGAAACCAATACCGTTGTATTAGGTGATGAAAATGATTTAGAACAAAATGATGTAAGAGTTGGAAAAATAAACTGGATAAAATACGAGGGTATTACAGATGGTATGGAAGCCTTAACAAAAATTAGGTATAAAGATAAAGGTGCATTAAGTAATTTATACAATAGTGAAAATAACACTGTAAATGCTCGATTTTATGAGCATGTAAAAGGCATTGCCCCTGGTCAAAGTGCGGTTTTTTACGAAGGAAACGATGTAATAGGTGGAGGAATAATACAAACAGGTGCATTAATTTTGTAATATGCATGATAATAAGGTGCTTTATTGAATTGATTAATCATTGGTATGCTAAAAAAATATGTATTATACATCATTTTAATTGTTTGTTTCTTTACAATTGCTTGTAAAAAACAGGTTGATTCAAATGGTATCATTCAGTTAAATGATTATTACCCTTTAAAAGTAGGAAGCGTATTTATCTATAGACTTGATAGTACACTACCAAGCACTTTTGGAGCATCATTGGTAAAAAGATATTACTTAGCAAAAGATTCTGTAGAAAGTATTTATACCGATGCTTCTGGAAGAAAAGCTTTTAGAATTTTTAGATACTTAACAGATACATTAGCAACCAAACCTTATGAATATAAAACAACGTTAGCGGCTGTTTTTTCTGAAAAAACGGTAGAGTTTGTTGACAATAATTTACGCTTTATTACACTAGCTAACCCCATTTCAATAAACACCATTTGGAAAGGTAATAGTTATATTAATGGAACTCCTATAACACCTAATGGTACTGCTAGTTATGGCAGTTGGGATTATCAATACATGCACATAAATAAACCATTCACTGTAAAAAAAGGTACCATAGATAGTACTGTTTTTGTGCAACATGTTGCAGATAGTACAGGTGTAAATTTTGACCCAAATTTTATTTATGGAAAAAACTACTCTGTAGAAGTATATGCAAAAGGAGTGGGGCTAATTTATAAAGATTTTCTTTGCTACTTTTATCAAACAACACCCATAAGAACCTTTGAAGAAGGGAGCTTTGGAATTAGATTAAGTTTGGTTAGTTATAAATAATTTTCTTTTCAAAATAGCATGATTGATACCAATTTCTTCTTCTTATTTTTGTCATTCTCAAAAAATGTTCTGCTTTGAAATATTCTCAGTCTATCGGAATTTTTGCTACCGTTTTATTAGTGATTTGTTGTTTTTTACCTTGGACTTACATTGAAACTAATAAAATTACCATTAGTGGATTTAATGCAACTGGTACTAGTTTTGGAAGACCAGGAATGTTGCATATTTATTTAAGTGTTGTACTGCTAACTTTTTTTGCCGTACCAAAAATTTGGGCAAAAAGAACCAATTTATTTATTGCTACCCTGAATATTGCTTGGAGTATTAGAAATTATATATTAATCAGTGCTTGTTTGTTTGGAGAATGCCCACAAAAAAAAATAGCATTGTATGGATTGGTAATTTTTTCTACAATTATTTTGGTAATGACTTTATTGCCCAAAATTGTTATTCCTAC
>JBMLQZ010000561.1:2433-5105 GCA_049241285.1 Chitinophagaceae bacterium
TTAATGAAATAATTATTAAACGGTGGATTTTGTTTTAAAAACTCAACATCATTTACGTTTAAAGGCTTGCTAAAGAAGTCTAGAATCAAATCATTTTCATTAGCTCTTATTTTATCTTTTGGGTCTACAGATGATGATAATAATATAATTTTTACTTTGCTAATGATAGATGGATAATTGGTGCTAAACATATCTAAAAAGTCCCAGCCATCATAAACTGGCATATTAATATCTAAAAATATTAGCTCTGGTATTTGTTGGTTTTCAACGGGTATTTTGCTTTGATTTTCAAAATAATCTAGCGCTTGTTGAGCAGTGTCAAAGCCAATAACTCTTTTGCAAAATTGTGTGTCTTCTAGCACAATTTCTGTAAGCATATGTACTAGTGGATCATCATCAATACTAAAAACTAATGATAACATATTAATGTGTGTTTTTAAAGGTTAGGGTAAAGGTTGTTCCTTTATTTTCGGTACTATCTACATCAATATTTCCACCAAGGGCTGTAATTTGTGCATGTACAATATACAGTCCTATACCCTTACTTTCAGGATGATTGTGAAACTTTTGATGAAAGCCAAATATTTTATTTTTTGCTTTTTTCATATCAATGCCAATTCCATTATCACTAAACACAATATAGGTATGCTTATTTCTAACATAAGAATGAATGTTAATAATTCCCTTTCTTGAAGGATGTGCATATTTTATTGAATTGGTAACTAGATTTAAGAAAATACTTTCTAAATATTGCTCACCAAACATGATGGTTTCAGCCAAATCAAAATTGTATATAATATCAAAATTGGCATTATGTATAAGTGTAGCAATAGATGCTACTACTTTCTCAAAAGTGAGTTTAATATTGATTTCTGTTAGGTTGTAATTTGTTCTTTCTTTAATAATTAATACGT
Source organism: Chitinophagaceae bacterium (assembly GCA_049241285.1). Lineage (GTDB taxonomy): Bacteria > Bacteroidota > Bacteroidia > Chitinophagales > Chitinophagaceae > Parasediminibacterium. The sequence continues at coordinate 3,348 of JBMLQZ010000561.1, forward strand.
TAATTAAATCGTTAAGGGTTTCATTTAATTGATAGGTAGAAGTTTTAAACCCGTTTAGTAATTTAATTGTACGCTCATCTTGAATTTTATCTGTATTTAATAAGTTTACTATTGAAATTAAGTTGGTTAAAGGAGCCCTCATGTTATGTGAGGTAATATAAGAGAATTGTTTTAATTCAGTATTATTCCTAGTAAGTTCATCAATTAATTGTTTTTTCTCTTCATCCATTCGCTTTTTTTCTGTGATGTCTTCAGCTACAGCATAAATAATTCCCTCTTCAACCAATGGTATACAAGTCCATGATAAACATTTGTTTTTCTTGTTTTTTGTAACGTATACATTTTCAAACTGAACTAATGCATTTCCTTTCACTAATTCGCCTCTTGCATTTTTAGCAGCTGCTAAATAATCTGGATGAATGAAATTGTCTACTACCTGATATAATAGTTCATCTTCTGAGTATTCTAAAATATCACAAGTGGCTTTATTTACTTTTTTAAATTCACAGTCAAAACCTATAATACAAAGTAAATCTGGCGATAAAGCAAAAAACTTGTTTAATTCATCCTCTGTTTTTTTACGTTCAATATCAGTACCTATTTGAGTGCTAATTTTCTCTAATATTCTTGCACTTATTTGTTGTTTTTTAATGGTGGTGGTATTGAAAAAAGTTAATACAGCAACCACTTCATTATTAAATATAATGGGTACGCCAATACCACTGACTAATGGAATATTATTGGTAAAATATTCGTGTAATAATTGATTGTTTTCTACTTCATTTAAACAAACAATTTCTCCTGAGCCCCAAGTGTTTCCAACTAATTTTTCGCCTTTCTTAGCTTCTATAGTATTTTTATAATCTATTACAACATTGTCAATAGTAGTATTTTGCCAGTTAGTTCTATATTTCACTTTTTGTTTATCTATGTTTACCGTCCAAGCCTCTGCATAATCAAAACACAAATAACTGCCTGCTATTGCTAAAATTTGTTGTAATCCTTCTTCAATGGTTTTGTTTCTATTAATTGCAGTAAGTATTTTATAAAAAATCTCTTTCTCATCTTCATTTTTTTTCCGTTCTGTTACATTCTGTTGAACAGAAACCCAATGTGTAAACCAACCTGTTTCATCAGCTATAGGTACAATAGCTATTTCTTGGTTAAATTCTTCCCCATTCTTCTTATAATTTACTATTTCAAATCGGTGTGGTCGCCAATTTCTCAAAGATTCTTTTAGTTCATCTAATACTTTTCTATCAGTTTTTGGTCCCTGTAAAATTCTGGGAGTTTTACCAATAACCTCTTCTAGTTTATAGCCAGTAAATTTTGTGAATGCATCGTTCACAAATACGATTTTAGGACCAGGCTCATCAATAGGTTCAGCTTCCGTAATTAAGATACATTCTGAAGTATTTTTTATGGCAGATTCAAATAACCGTAATTGTAATTCTTCTTGTTTTTTCTGAGTTATGTCTTGCATGGCACCTGTAATTCTTACCGCTCTACCATTAGTGTCTCTAATTACAATCGCTTGGTCTTTAACAATAGCATATTCTCCATTACTTTTTAAAAAACGGTACTCTAAAGTTTTTCTATTTTCATTACTAATTAATAAGTCTTCTACGGATTTAAATATTTTTTCTCTATCTGCTGGATGAATGCATTTTTCAAAGTTGTAAAAGTCAGCTTCAGTGTTTGTTAATTCATAGCCAAAAAGCAATTCATAATTCTTACTCCAATATGTTTCTTTTGTAA
>JBMLQZ010000562.1:0-5100 GCA_049241285.1 Chitinophagaceae bacterium
ACAGGTAAAGGATGTACTACACTACTCATAATTACCGTATCACTAGAACAACCTACGGTAGTTTGAATAGTAAGTTGCACATTATACGTAGAAGCCGTTAGATATTTTTTTACTACAGAATCTTTACTTCCAAAAGTATTGTCACCAAAATTCCAATTTATACGACTGATATTATCGCCAAAAGTGTTCGCAGAAAATGTAAATAAAATAGAATCAGATAAACATATTTCTCTGGGAGCATTGATAGACACAGTTGGTCTAGAAAAAACATAAACAATAGTGCTATCTCGTTGCATGTTACTACAACCATTAGCATCAGTAATTTTTGTAATGGTATAAGTTGTAGTATTTAATGGATTTATAGGAATAGAAAGTGTTAATCCAGAAATGGTATCAATCTTATAATTTGAAATACCATCAGTGTACTCCAATGAAAACGGGGGTTTACCTGTCAATTGAATGTTCCAATTTTTAGTAATGCCTCTACATACAGAATCAATTTTACGAATGTTATAAGTGGGTAATTGATTCACAGTTATTGTAGTTTGACTTTGCGGTGAATTTTGGGGGATTGCAGCAACACATAAAGCTGAATCTATAACATTTAAAATGGTATAAGTAGTGTTTATTTTGGGACTTGTGCTAAATAAGTACGGACTAGTTTGGATATTCCTAATAGTATCATTTTTAATACCATCAGAAATGATAATTGACCATGGGGATTTACCTTTAAAAGTAATAGGAACTGTAGAACTTGAACCAATACAAATAGTATCATTTTTAGCGAAAGAGGCCGTTGGCTTTTCTCCAATATTAATTTTTAAACTATCAATATATTCACCACAGCCTTGAACTTGTACTTTAACATAATATGTACCATTATTATTAGAACTAGCATTGATAATTACAGGATTATAAACTGAGCTTCCAAAACCATTTGGACCAGTCCAATTATAAGAGGTATTGGATTGATTGGCCACCATTAATTGAATGTCAGAACCACTACATTGATTACTCAAAACTGCAGCATCTAAATCTAAAATTTTATAATTAGAAAAATACCCTATTCTTGTCCCTACTCTATCTTCCCCATTAATAAATCCAACGTGAAAAAGTCCTGTTGAATTACTTATTTGAGTGGTAACTCCGGCAGGAATTACTGAATTTATATTTGGCAAATTACTTGTAGAAATTCTAGCAGATTTCCAAACACCGTTTGTTCCTACAACATCTTCAAATATGTTAGGATTAATGATGCCAGCAACACCATTAATTAAAAAACTTCCTACATCTTGAGACTTACAAAGTAAGTTTAGGAAAAAAGTTTCGTTAGTAGATCTTACAAAAGATACATTAGATGAACCTGTACATTTGATACTTGGTAAAGATGTTCCAGTTACTTCTTGTCCAATACCCGTAAATTGAAAAACATATACAGGTTTATTCGTTTGAATATATACATTTGAAGAAGAAAAGCTACCTTCATAAGACTGTCCTCTATTTATGGTTGCAACTACAATACCTGATTCTTTAATTTCAGTATTATTTTCCGTAGCCCATACATAGTATAAATCTCTACCCGGAAAAGCACTGAATGATAATGCTCCTCTAACCACAATAAACTCAACACCTGTATTTATTTCTGGTACAATTTGATCTCCTACTAAATCATGATTAGTACCTAATAAAACTGAGTCGTCATAAATTGTAACAGCAATAGTTTTATTAGACTTTACGGCAGATCCACCTAATCTTTTACTCGCTAAATGACTGGCAGCTGCAACTGCATAAGACTGCCCTTTTTGTAAGGTGATTGTAAATGCAGCATTAGCTGTATGGCCAGCAACATCATCATTTGTTAAATGAATAGTTACTACAGTACTATCTTCTGTAGCTACAACTACAAAACCACTTCTTGCAATAGGAACTAAAGGGTGCCTATTATCAAAACGAGTTTGAGAAGGGATTAAAAAACTCAACCCTAAACCAGAATTTCCTTTTAAAGGAAAAATTTCAGGATTTAAGCGTTCCCCTACTTCATAGTATGCCGAAACAGGCTCAGTAGCAGTAATTTTTAAACCAAAATTTAAAATGGTATTTACTGGTTTATTTTCTATTTGTTCAATTTGATTTGTAATATCTACTGTTGTTGCACTATTTGCATTTAATGAAATTGTTACAGGCACAAACAGTGGGTTGGCTGGTTGTGTAACAACAATATTGGTTGGTTTTGAGTATGATGAAAAACGTAATCTTAAAGGTTTATTTTCATGACCAGCTGTAACTGCAGGAGCAGCAAACCAAAATTCTCTATCTGCTTGAGCAAAAATACTGTTATGAAAAAAAATAAATACTATACAAATTATAAAAAAGAATACGTTACGCATAATCGTTAGAATAGTTTCGAAAGTATTTAATAAATAGATGTAATGGGTATTAAATTCAACTATTCACAAAAATTTTAAAGAAATATTATACAATTAAAAATTCAAAAAAAATTTGTACTTTTTCAATCTGAAAAACAATATCCAAAACGCAAATTGTTTATGAAATCATCACAATTAATTTTCGAAAAAAATCAATGGACAGAACTTCAATCACCGATACCAGATGCCAATTTAGTTTTTGTATTTGGTGCAAGTAATTTAGTTAACCAACAGCATGTATTTGAAACAATTCGAAAAAAATTTTCGAATGCAACAATTGTAAGTTGCTCAACTTCTGGTGAAATATTAGATAATAAAGTATACGACGATACTGTTGTAGTATCGGCAATTGCTTTCGAAAAAACGCCTATTCGTTCAATTAATACAAATTTCAATGATCATCCAAATAGTTTTGAGGTAGGTAAATACTTGATGGAATCATTAAATACGAACGATTTAAATGCCGTATTCATTATTTCTGATGGTAGTTATATTAATGGTAGCGAATTGGTAAATGGTTTAAATTATAACAAACCTTCACATGTATTAGTAACAGGAGGTTTAGCTGGAGACGCTGCAAGATTTAAACATACTTATGTAGGTTTAAACGAAGTTGCAAGTGAAGGAAAAATTGTAGCTATTGGCTTTTATGGAAATGATATTCAAATTGGTCATAGCTCTTTTGGAGGTTGGGATGAATTTGGTAGAGAAAGAATTGTTACCAAAAGCAATCAAAATATTTTGTACGAATTAGATAATGAAAATGCTTTAGATCTATATAAAGAATACTTGGGTCCTTATGTAGATGAACTGCCAGGCTCTGCATTATTGTTTCCGCTTTCGATAAAAATAAATGATGAAACTACCAATTTGGTAAGAACCATTTTAACGATAGATGAGCATAATAAAACCATGACATTTGCAGGCAATTTACCTGAAGGAAGCAAGGTAAGATTAATGAAAGCCAATTTTGAAAAATTAATTGATGCATCTGAAAAGGCAGCAACACATACACTAGGTTTTACTAATAATAAAACCCCCGATTTAGCTATATTAATTAGTTGTGTAGGTAGAAAATTAATTTTACAAGAAAGAACTTATGAAGAAGTAGAAGCAGCAAAACAAATTTTTGGCAATCAAACACTTATTACAGGCTTTTACTCTTATGGAGAAATTTCACCTTTTAACACTAGTGCAACTTGCGAATTACATAATCAAACAATGACTATAACTACTTTCTCCGAAATATAAATTACACTATCAAAGCTCATTTTCATGCCAATAAATAAAATTATCTCTACAATTTTAGAAAAGAATTACGGAAACAATATTCCAACGGACCCTTTGTTTGAAAAGTTTGTGGCTACCATTGATTCACATTTTTCCATGTATGAAAGAGATAAAAAAATTACTGAACATGCTTTTGCTATAAGTGAGAAAGAATATATTCTGGCAACAGAAAATCTAAAACAACAAAATGATATTACGAAACAATCTATTCAGCAATTAAAAGATGCTATTGTAGCTTTAGACCCTGAAACAGCGAATTCATTCTCAAAAAATGAAACCAATATTATTAGCATTATTGGATTTTTAAATGAACAAATTAAAAGAACAAAAGCTTTAGAAGCCGACTTAATAAATGCAAAAACAGTTGCCGAAAAAGCAGCACAAGCAAAAAGCGATTTCTTAAGCGTAATGAGTCATGAAATAAGAACACCTTTAAATGCAATTATTGGAACCATAGAATTATTAAAATATCAAGAAGGATTAGATAGTTTTAAACTTGAATTATTAAGAGTAATGGAAGTTTCTTCCGAAAACTTATTAAGCCTTATTAATGATATACTCGATTTTAGCAAAATTGAAGAAGGAAAAATTCACTTTGGAGAAAGAGATATAGAAATAAAATCTTTCTTGAAGAAAATAAAACTTGGCAATGTTGTAAGAGCAGAAGAAAAAGGTAATACCATTAAAGTAATGATTGATGATGAAATTCCAAATTTCATTAAAGGTGATGATTTAAGATTAGGGCAAATTTTGAATAACCTAGTTTCAAATGCTGTAAAATTTACTTCAAACGGAATTATTACAATAAGTGTAAGCCTAAAAGAAAAAATAGAAAACTACGTAGAATTATTTTTTGAAGTAACTGATACAGGTATAGGTATTGCACCTGAAAAACAGAAACTTATTTTTGAACGTTTTACACAAGCAAACAACAATATTACCAGAGAATTTGGTGGCTCTGGTTTAGGACTTTCAATTATTAAAGGTTTATTGTCTTTACAAGGCAGTGAAATTCAAGTAAAGAGTGAAATGGGTAAAGGATCAACCTTTTATTTCACTTTACGATTTAAAACCAGCAATACCATTTCGCAAAAAGAAGAAGAAACAAGTTTTACAGATAAAACAGATCTTCAAAACATGCATATTCTCTTAGTTGAAGATGTAGAGTTTAATGTGTTTGTTGCAGAAACCATGTTACATAATTGGAATGCTAGAGTTGATAAGGCAGAAAATGGAGCCATTGCTGTTGAAAAAGTAAAAGAAAATACGTACGATTTAATTCTCATGGATATTCAAATGCCAGTAATGGATGGTTATACTGCAACAAAAGAAATTAGAAAGTTTAATTCAAATATTCCAATTATTGCCCTCACTGCATCTATTT
>JBMLQZ010000563.1:0-5506 GCA_049241285.1 Chitinophagaceae bacterium
AGGATAATCCTAACTTCCCAAGTTTACCAGGTTTAACTGTTTTAATTGGAGGTATGTGGATAGTGAATTTGAACTATTGGGGTTGTAATCAGTATATTACTCAAAGAGCATTAGGAGCAGATTTACAAACTGCAAGAAATGGAATTTTATTTGCTGCTTTCTTAAAATTATTAATGCCAGTTATTGTTGTGTTACCTGGTATTGCTGCTTATGTTATTTATCAAAAAGGGGGGTTACAAACTGAAATGTTACAAGATGGCACGGTAAATCCAGATAAAGCCTATCCTGTATTATTAAATTTATTACCTACTGGTTTAAAAGGGTTGTCTTTTGCAGCACTTACAGCAGCTGTTGTAGCTTCATTGGCTGGCAAAGTAAATAGTATCTCTACCATTTTTACTTTAGATATTTATAAGAAGAATATTCGTCCAGATGCTGATGAAAAGAATTTAGTAAGTGTAGGTAAAATAACTGTTTTTGTAGCTATGTTGGTTGCTGTTTTAATAGCCCCATTTTTGGGGATTGATAAAAAAGGTGGTTTTGAATTTATACAAGAGTATACGGGTTTTGTTAGCCCTGGTATTTTTGCCATGTTTATTCTTGGTTTTTTCTGGAAAAAAACAACTTCAAACGCTGCATTATTTGCTACAGTGGGTGGATTTGGACTATCTGTATTATTTAAGTTCTTACCAAAGTTTGTAAATTTATCTTGGTTAGAGCCAATGGGCTTCGCAACTTTAGTACCTCAAGAAAACGGAAGTATGATTTATGAAATTCCATTTTTAGATAGAATGGGGTTTGTATTTGCTATTTGTGTGGTTGTGATGTATGTAATTAGTTTAATTGAAACTAAAAAAGGAGTGAAGACAAATGGCTTAGAAGTAGATGCAAGTATGTTTAAAATGTCTAACAGCTTTACCGTTGGCGCTTTAATTATTTGTGGAATATTAGCTGCTTTATATACTTTCTTCTGGTAATAGGCGTTACTTAATATTTTAAGAGCTATCTCAATATTGAGGTAGCTTTTTTTATTTTAAAAAAAGTGAATGAAGTAGGTGAAATGTAATCGTATAACTTTACTGAAATATAAGTTTTGTATTTGCATATTTGTATTCCAACAAAAATTGTATGATAGATAAGAATAAAGCCACAATTGAAAAATTTTATACGTCTTTTCAACAAAAAGATTATTACAATATGAACAGTCTTTATGCTGAAAATATTGTATTTAGCGATCCCGTTTTTGGATTATTACAAGGAGATGAAGTAAGAGCTATGTGGCAAATGTTATGTATAAGAGCTAAAGATTTTTCTTTGGTATTTGGTGAAATTGTAACTGATGATGAGGAATATTACACTTGTGAATGGACTGCCTCTTACCTTTTTTCTGTTACTAACAGAAGAGTTGTAAACAAGTGCAAAGCGTATATGCGTTTAAAAGACGGAGTTATTGTAGAACATAGCGATGCTTTTAGTTTTTACAAATGGTGTAGACAAGCATTTGGTTTGGTTGGATTATTAATAGGATTCACTAATTACATGCAAAGGCGTGTTTCAAAAACTGCAAAGAAAAATTTAGAAGCGTTTATGTTAAAACAGTAAATGCTTTAAATTTATACCAATATGGTTTAGTTTTTCTCCAACAATTTTAATTTTTTGAATAAAATAACTATCAAAACAAATATCCAATCTATAGAATTAGCGAATAATTTTTCGTTTCAAATATGTACTCCTAATTTATTGACAATACAAAAGGAATATGAATTTCGAAAGCAAAACAATGAAAATACTATTTTCCCATTTTGGGCAAAAGTTTGGGACGCATCAATTGTAATGGCTAAATTTTTAATTTCTAATCCAAATTGGATTCATCAAAAAAAAGTAATAGAACTAGCTGCTGGATTAGGTTTGCCATCTTTAGTAGCTGCTAAATTTGCTCAATCTGTAATTTGTAGTGATTATGTTTCCGACCCTTTTTTCTATGTAGAAAAGTCTATTCATCTACATCAAATACAAAATGTTTGCACACAAATAATTGATTGTACCAATGTTCCAAAAGAACTAGAAGGAGAAGTCATTTTAATGAGTGATATACAGTATAGCCCATTCATGTTTGATGGTATTCTGAAAACAATTCATCATTTTCTAATGAAGGGTGCTATCATAATTATTACTACTCCTCAAAGAATTATGACAAAAGAATTTGCCCTATCTATTTCTGACTATATTGTTTTCACTGAGGTACATTTTCTATCAACAACTGAACATGATATTCAACTATGGATTTTGCAAAATCATTAAAATGAATACCATTTAAACATCAATAGCCATTAGTTTAAATGTATTGCTCCAGCCATCGTAAGTAAAACTGCAATATTTTAAAACATCTCTACCAATTACACCGTCATAAGGAGAGTGGTTATAATTTCCTTCTACAACATCAATAGGTAAGCCTCTTTCACCAAAAATGGGTAGGTATAAAATGCATCTATATAACTTTACATCATGCATTCCTCCAACACCATCTACCTGTGCATTCCCTTTATATCTTTTTAACTTTAAACGCTGAATAAAAGAAGTATCTAATCCAGATATGTTAGATCCAGTATCAATCAATAATTTAACAGAACAAAACAAATCTTTGCCATCATTATTTTTAATAGAAATAAATGTTTTATCGTTTGTATGAATTTCTGCTTCTATAATTGGACCATCATCTTGTAATGTAGGAAGCGTAAATTGTAAGCCTTTCATGCAGTGAAAATAAGAAAAAAAATAACCTAACTCATTGATTTTTAGTTGTTCATATATTCATTCAAATATCTTTTTTCTACTTAAACAAAATTATTTTTTTGTTGAAAAAATAAACAGTATATCATAAAATAAGTGCATCAAATAACTTTAAATGTTATATAGAAAAAACTACACATTCCAGTACCATCTAGTTACTTCTAGCAAGAAAGATCAACAATAAATGTGAAGATTATACTATCGAAATCAAAATGAGAATATACTTTCATGTAGTAGCAAACTATAAGTGGAGATAATTAATATCAATCTAGCTTTTATGAGTTTTAGATTTTCGGTAGAAACTATAAAGAACAAAAAATTCTTTTGTGATAGAAGTGTAATAATATTTTTTTACCTTTCAACCCTATTATAAAAATCTAACGAGCTATGATTAAGTTACAAGTAATTGGAAATTTAGGAAAAGATGCAATTATAAATGCAGTGAATAGTAAAAATGTAATCAATTTTACCGTTGCACATACTGAAAAATACAAAGATTCTCAAGGAGTACAAAAAGATAGAACCACTTGGGTTGATTGTGCTTATTGGACTGACAGAACAGCTATTGCACCATATCTAAAAAAAGGAACTACAGTATATGTTGAAGGAACTCCAGATATTAGAACGTACACAACTCAAGATGGTAGAAATGGAGCGTCTTTAACACTACGCATTTCAAATATTCAATTATTGGGTGGAAGAAATAATGAAAATGATGCACCAAGTGGTTCTTCCAATAACTATCAGCAGCCAAGTAGTCAGCCTAGTTATTCTTCAGCTCCTGCATCTTCAAGTATTGCAGAACCATTAGATGATTTGCCATTTTAATCTTATAAATTATTTTGTTTTTAATAGGCTATCTTCAAAGGATAGCCTATTTTATTTTAATCCTTTTTCAAATTCAATCACCCATTTTTCAATGTCATTTTTTGTCACAGCTTTTGCTTCGTTATTAATATTAATCACAATCAATTTACCCTTTGATGTTGTAGTTTGTAAAAAGGCATTCACTAAATTTATTTGATCGCTAAACACTAATTTACCGGTTGTTTCATTCCAAATTTCTTTTGCACACAAACATCCCAAAGTAGGAGTGAAGGGATAGTAAGATTGATTTTTAAATAATGCTACGTCTATGGTTGTACCATGAGCAATTATTTCTGTTCTACCAATTTTACCAGCATAAAAAGTTTCGTACATAGCACTATAATTTTGCCAACTTTTTGGTAGTAATTGTTGATATTTTTCTAATGTGTTATTGCTAGAGCCTTCAAAAAAAATAGAATCATTTTCAAATGGCATTATCAATTGTAAATTAGGTGTTGGCCCAATAAATAAATTGGTTGAAACATCTACACCCGTTATTGTAAACACACCTTGTGGAGTACTTCCATTGGTAAGAAAAAAGGGTAGATTACTAGCAGAACGAGCTAATTGTTCAAATACTAATAAAGTACCTTTAGCATCTCTCACAAACAATCCATTTTCTAATTGAACAATTGCTAATCCAGGAAAATTTCTATTCGTTCTTTGAAATGAATATACTGTTTTAATCTGTTGATTTTGTTGATGTTTAAACCAGTCTACAACAGATGGCATTGTCGCATTTGTTTCTTTTTTGTTGGATATATATATATCTAATTGTTGAAAAATAATATCGTTGCTCCATTCCTTCGATTTATTAAGGATAAGTACTTTATAATTCGAGGATTTTTTATAATAATTGGCTGCTCTTTTTAAATAAACTATTAGCATGGCAAATAATTTTGAGTTGGTTTCTTTAATTGCCAATGTTTGTATTTCTCTTACAAACTGAAAGGGATAAGTAGCATAAATTGCTTCTATAAGAGAACGTTTAGTAGAAGGTTGTAAATACGAATAATTTGATAATAATTCTTTAAAACCTTTATAAACAATAGGTTTTACAATAATGAATTGACTAATTGCCCAACAAGCTTCAGCATATGAAGATTCCATTGAGCTATCAAAGGGTTTGGAAAAACTTTGTTGTATAATTCTTTGATGAATTGAATTGTTGAGTTGCGTTCTTCTTTTGCTTATTACAAAATCGCTATAAATACTATCTTTTGAATATTGTGCCGAAGTATTATATAAAATACACACACATGTAATTAATGCAAATGCTTTCATGCTTTAAAATTAGTGAGTTATTTTAACCAACATCTCTTTTCTTAATTGAGAAGTATAGATTTGCAAACATTATTATTTTGCTATGACAACTACAAATTTTCCATATCAACATTTGTTTGATTTTACAAAATTAGTTTTTGAGAAAATAGGGTGTTCAAAAGCCGATGCTCTTACGGCTACTACAGCATTACTTGCAGCAGATATAAGAGGTATAGATAGTCACGGTGTTGCAAGATTAAGTGGTTATGTACGCTTGTGGAAAGCAGGTAGAATTAACGCAAATCCCAATATGCAAATTATTCATGAAACGCCCTCTACTGCTGTAATCAATGGTGATGCAGGTTTGGGTTTAGTAGTAGCTCCATTTGCCATGCAAATTGCTATTCAAAAAGCAACCAATGTTGGTACTGGATGGGTGAGTGTAAAAAATAGTAATCATTTTGGAATTGCAGGATATCATGCAATGCTAGCATTACAACATGAAATGATAGGGATGGCAATGACTAATGCTAGTGCACTTGTAGCACCAACATTTAGTAGAGAAAAAATGTTAGGCACTAATCCT
>JBMLQZ010000563.1:5516-8059 GCA_049241285.1 Chitinophagaceae bacterium
CCTATAGCCGTTGCTATTCCTGCAAATCGTCAACCAGCCTTTGTTGCAGATTTTGCTACTACTACTGCTGCTAATGGTAAATTAGAGATTTTGCAAAGAAAAAATGCAGATACACCCAATGGTTGGGTGCAAGATGTAGATGGTAATGAAACTAATGATGCTAATATTTTAAAGAAGAATGGTGCCTTATTGCCACTTGGTAGTGATAGAGAACATGGCAGCCATAAGGGTTATGCTTTAGGAAGCATTGTTGATATATTTAGTGCGGTTTTAAGTGGTGCAAGTTATGGACCTTGGGCTCCACCATTTCCTGCTTATATTCCTATGCCAGAAAATATGCCTGGAGAAGGTTTAGGACATTTCTTGGGAGCAATGAGAATAGATGCATTTAGACCAGCCTTAGAATTTAAAGAACATATGGATAATTGGATTGAAAGATTTAGAAATGCTCAGCCAATTGAACCTGGCAAAAAAGTATTGATACCAGGAGATCCAGAACGTGAAATGGAATTGGTTAGAAGAGAATTGGGCATTCCTTTGTTGCCTACAGTAGTTCAAGATTTACAGGAAGTTGGCAATACAGTTGGCGTAACTTTTTAGATGAATTTTTTTTGATGAAATCAATAAAAAAGACTATATTGTTTTTCTAAAACGATTGCATTATGATAAAATTTAACGAATTAAAAATTGGTGATTTCGTAAATGCAGAATACGAAGGTCAACTTTGGAGTGGTGAAATAGTTAATTTGAATGGAGATGAAAAACAAGTTTGCGTTTTAACGTCTGTTCAAGAGTTTTGGTTTACTACCGATCATTTACATCCTATTCCATTAAATGAAGAGTCTTTATTAGATCTTAGCTTTACTAAACAAGTAAAGGACGATGGTTCTGTAAAGTATATGAAAGGTGCGTTTAGAATTGTTACACCTGTGCCTGGAGATTTTTCAAAGCTAGAAATGTGGTATAGAGAAGATAAAAGACATCATCCTAATGTTCATTTTGTACACCAATTACAAAATCATTATTTAGATATGACCAAAACCCATTTAACAAAAGAAATGGTATAAAATATTATTCTTAATTAAAAAGGGCTTGTAAATTTTACAAGCCCTTTTTAATTGTATGTATTAATGAAGTTGTTTTCTTTTTGTAGATTCTCTTTCAATAATTATTGGATTTAAAATTACTGATTCAATTTTAGCATAGATATTTTTTCTGTCTTTTAGATTCAAAAACAATTGAGCAGCTTGTTCACCCATATGTACTGTTTGCTGATCAATAGTTGTTAATGATGGTGAAATATATTGACTAAATGATTCATTAGCGAATCCAATAATTCCAAACTCTTTCGGAATTTTAATATTTGCCTCTTTTAAAACTTGTAATGCTCCAAGTGCTGTAAAATCTTCTACACAAAATACTGCATCAATTTTTTCATTTAATTCTAATAGTTTTTTCATTCCTTCTCTACCACTTTCAATGGAGTTTTTGCCATGAAAAACCATGTTTTCATTCGAATCAAGATTATACGATTTTAATGCGGCTAAATAGCCTTTATATCTATCATTGAAAATTTGTACGTGATGTAAACCTGAAATGTGAGCTATATGTTTGTACCCTTTTTTTATTAAATGCTCCGTAGCAATATAACCGCCTGTATAATCATCAATTTTAACGGTGTGAACTCCTAACGATTCTTCTGCACGGTCAAAAAGTATTAAAGGAATGTTTCTTTTTTTAATTTCAGAATAGTGTTCATAATGGGTAGTTTCTTTTGCAATAGAAGCAATAATACCATCAACATTTGCATGTAAAAAAGTATCAATACCCTTTATTTCATATTCAATTGATTCATTTGATTGGAATAATAAAAGATTATAACCCATTGGGTTTATAATCTTTTCAATACCATGAACCACAGAACCAAAGAAGTTTTTTTCAGCACTTGGAATTATTACACCAATAACATGACTTTTACCAGTTTTTAGCGATAAGGCAATTTTATTTTGTTGATAATTTAATTTTTTTGCAGTTTGCCTTACTAATTCCTTAGTTGTTTCACTCATTGCAGGATGATTGCTTAAAGCTTTTGAAACTGCTGAAACGGTTAAATTTAATTCGTTTGCTAAATCTTTTAACGTTGCCCTTTTAAACATTCAATTTGTAATTTCTATAAAAGTATTTGTATTGACTATGAAAAAAAAATTATAAAATTTTTTGCTAGAATAAAAAAAACTTTTACTTTCATTCAAACGATTGAATTTTTAAAAACAATTCTACTCATTTTAATGCCAAATTCAACACATAAAAAGTTAATTTCCATCAAAAAATAAGTACTTGTCAAATTAAATTATAAAAACTTTAATAAAGTAATAATACTCTAATACAATTTACATTTTTTCCTGCTTTTAAATTATAACGATTGAAAATTTGCTTATGAAAAAAAATCACCTAGGCTTTATTGTTAAAATGTTTGTTTTACCAATATTTTTCTATTACAGAAAGACAAAACTAGTTTATTCACTTACAATGTGTTTGAGTGT
>JBMLQZ010000564.1:0-2577 GCA_049241285.1 Chitinophagaceae bacterium
GACTAGGGCTACAAAATTCGCCTCGTTTCGCTCAAAAATTGCTGCCTAATAAATTTCACGAACAAAATTTAAACAGGCTCTAATAGAAAACGGGTAATTTTTTTAGAAAAAAATTACCCGTTAATTAACTTTTATATTTTATTATTTTCTATTCATCCACCAGCCAAGCCATAAGCCACAAAGCCCCCAAGATACTGTTGTATCTAATAAATACATTCTAATATCTGCCCATTGATACCAAATATGGTTGGTATAAGGAACATTAATGTATGCTATAAACCCTGTAACTATTGTTGCAAAAAAGGTGGTTAAAAAGTTATTGTTTTTAAATTGTAAAAGTATCCAACATAAAAGGCTAACCATAAAAATATCAATAATAAAACCTCTAGCAATGTTTAAGCCCATATTCATGGTTTGTGCTTTATGATAGTGTATTTGTACCCAAGGTTTGTTTTGGCTTGTTTCCATTAATTTGGCATTTTCTTCTTGACTGGCACCTTCGGGTACATTAGGTAAAAAATAACTTCCTGTTTCAGTGAATTGCTTATTTAAGTAGGCTAAAATACTGTCTTGTTTTGGTGTGTAATTTTGTGATGCTCTGTGCAAATCGAGTGCTGTCCATGAAAGGGTTTGCCAGATAAATATAAGCAGTCCACCAACAAGACTGCCAATGAGAATTTTTTTCATACGCTTTGTTTTAAGGTTGATTAAATGTACATTTTTTGTTTAAATAAACCTGATGATTGTTCTATTAAAATAGAACAGTCTGGTGTTTTACATAATTATAATGGATAGCTGAATAAAGAAACACTTGCTGGGTAAATACACCTGATTGCAGTGAAAAGCCTGAAAATAATGGGCTTTGTGTGTTGGTATTTTTCAGCTTGAAACGAAAAGCAGGACAGTAGTTGAACAAAGAGATGATGCTGGTGTACAAAGCATTAAGCAACCAAATTGGGTTCTAACTGGTTTTCTGATTCTGCGTTGGCTTCATTAGCTGCCGCTTCGGCTTCTTTTCTTTGACGTTTTATTCTTTTCTCGTATATCAAAGCAAGAATAATTACGGCTATTAATTGTAGAATTGGTGAAAACAAAGAGGCTTCAAAACCAAAATCGCCACCGGTAATTAAATCTGGTCCATGTAATAATTGTTTTGAAATGCCCATGTCTTTTTGCGTGCCGCTAACAGGAAATCCTAAAATAGGACCTTGAATAAAATTCCAAGAAAAATGTAGAAAAATACCAAACCACAAATTTTTGGTATAGATATAATTGATACCAAGCAATAATCCCGCAATGAAGATGTTGATTAATGCTAATGGAGTAATTTCTGGATTTCCTAAATGCAACATAGAAAATGCTACTGATGAAATTACCAAAGCCCATCCTTTATTTACGCTTTGTAATAGGTTATTTAAAACATAGCCTCTAATCATTATTTCTTCAATAAATGCAACAGTTAAATAGAGCAGAAAGAAAATAGCCAAGTTGCCTATTTGAAGATCGAACTGTTTAATTTCAATTTGATTGCCTAGTATAAGTAGTGCAGTGCCAATAATTAGAATAGTTGCAGAAACGCCTAAACCAACAAAAGCATCGCCACCATTCTGTTTCCAATTTAGGCCTAATGAATAAATATTGTTTTTATCAATTTTGTATCTAAAAAACCAAATACAAAATAATACGCCTAATTGATTAATGCAATAATTAAGGTATATGAACGGTAATGTAAAAGCATTTATAGTAGCAGAACCTAAGAAACCTCTAAAAATTAGGGTTTCTACAAATGAAGTTATTACACCGCTAATAAATGCCGATACGAAAAAGAAAAGCAATGCTCTAAGCCAACCTTGATTAATTGGTAATGTTTTCTCCATACCTTTTTATAATATTGTTGCAAAATAGGATATATGTTACAAGATTACAAGTTTACTGTTACAGAAAAATTTTTACAATATGTTCAAATAGATACACAAAGCGATCCTGAAAGTGTAACATTTCCTAGTACTGAAAAACAAAAGAACTTATCTGTCATTTTAGCTGAACAACTAGAGCAAATGGGAGCAAAAAATGTATATACCGATATTTATGGATATGTATATGCAACCATTCCTTCAAATAGTCATAAAAATGTGCCCAGTATCTGTTTTTGTAGTCATATTGATACTGCTCCTGATTGTGATGGAACCAACGTAAAACCTATACTACATAAGCATTTTAATGGAGAACCCATTGTTTTGCCAGACGACAATCAACAAATTATTAACACTAATCAATATCCTTACCTTTTACAACATATTGGAAGTGATATTATTACTGCAAGTGGCACAACTTTATTAGGTGCTGATGATAAAAGTGGTGTTGCAATAATTATGGATGTAGCTAATTATTTACTAACCCATCCTGAAATTATTCATGGTACTGTACAAATAGTTTTTACACCAGATGAAGAGGTAGGAGCAGGAACAACACATATTGATTTAGAAAGAATAAATGCAGCAGTTGCCTATACTTTAGATGGTGGAGAAGCTGGCACTTTAGAAGATGAAACTTTTAGTGCAGATGGTGTAACTATAA
>JBMLQZ010000564.1:2587-3919 GCA_049241285.1 Chitinophagaceae bacterium
CACATCCTGGCTACGGAAAAAATAAACTTATTAATGCCATTAAAATAGCAAGTGAAATTGTAGCTGCTTTACCAAAAGATACATTAAGCCCTGAAACTACTGAAAAAAGAGCAGGATTTATTCATCCAATAAGCATAGAAGGTTTAGCAGAAAAAGCTACAATTAAATTTTTAATTAGAGATTTTGAAACCAATCAATTAAAAGTGTACGAAGAATTATTAAATGAAATTGCCAATAAGGTATTAAGCAACTATCAAGGTGCTACCATGCAATTTGAGGTAATTGAACAATATAGAAATATGAAAGAAGTGCTACAACATCAACCACATATTGTAGCTTATGCTGAAGAGGCTTATAAACGTGTAGGATTAAATGTTGTAAAAGAACCTATACGTGGAGGAACAGATGGTAGTAGACTAAGTTTTATGGGATTACCATGTGCTAACTTATTTACAGGAATGCAAGCAATACACAGTAAACATGAATGGATTGGTGTAAAGGATATGGAAAAATCTGTGGAGATGTTGGTGGCTTTAGTACAAGTTTGGGAAGAAAAAGCAAATGCTTAAGGTCTACGAAAAAAATCATTATTAAATTCGTTACAAATATCATTTATGTATAAAAGTTTAGCGGTTTTTTGTGGTAGTAAATTGGGGAAAAATGTGTTGTATGAATCAGATGCAATTGAATTGGGAAAATGGATGGCAAAAAATAATATACAATTAGTGTATGGTGGAGGAAGCGTAGGAATTATGGGAGCTATTGCTAATAGTATTATGGATAATGGGGGAGAAGTTATTGGTGTAATTCCTGAAGTTTTGTTAGAATGGGAACAGCAGCATAATAACATTACCACTTTACATGTGGTAGAAGATATGCATATACGAAAAAAGATGATGTACGAAATGTGCGATGCTGCAATTATTTTGCCTGGTGGTCATGGCACACTTGATGAGCTATTTGAAATGCTCACTTGGAACACCTTAAAAATACACACCAAAAAAATTTTTCTATTAAATTCAGCAGGATATTATCGTCACTTAATTGCCCATATTGAACATATGGCACAAGAAGGGTTCTTATACGAAAATTGGCGTGAAAGGTTAATAGTAGCAGATTCCGTTGAGTTTATTTTCGACTTTTTGAACGGAGATAAAAGTTAAATCCTGCTCTAATTACTGGAACTTTTACTGTTGAACTGCCATTTACTGAGTTTTGAACGTATGGAGAATTTGGGCTGTTTGATAAATCGAAAAGTATTGCAGTATAAAATGAAGATTCTCCAATAAATCTTTTACCATAGCCAATGCCAACCAATGTGCTAAAAGCATT
>JBMLQZ010000564.1:3929-8201 GCA_049241285.1 Chitinophagaceae bacterium
ATTTTGTTTTAAGCGATAGGTTACAGGGTCTCCCTCAATATTGAGCTTGGTATTAATGCGGTTATATTCAGGAAGTACTTGTAAAAAAACATCGTTAATTGGGTAAATTCTAACAAAAGCACCACCACCATAGTTAAAACTCTTTTGTTTACTAAAGCCTACTTCGTTAAAGGTAAAATAGTTGATGTTTACTGAAACACCCACATCTAACCATTTAGCCAAAGAGTATCCAACTTCAGGATTTAAACCAAAACTAAATGAACTAGTATTAGAGCCTGAACCAAAACCTAAATTTAATCCACTACCCATAAACATTTTATTTCTATCAAAACCTACATATTCATTTTCTACTTTATCTTCTTCTGCTCTTTCTTTTGAAGTCTTTTTTCTTTCTTGAGCAATAACTCCTAATTGAACAGTTATGGTAGCTACTAATAGAAATACAATTTTTTTCATTCTAACACAGATTTTTGCTAAAATAGATAAATCTGATTATACTTATTCACAACATTAACGTTTCTTATAGTAAACGGTAAATGAAGATTATTGCCATAATTAAAAGTGGTTTATTTTTCATGCACCAAGCTATTTGTTTTATTTTAAATATGTGTTGGTTTTATAAACTCACCAATTTTATCTGTCGAATTGCCTGTATTAAGTAGCATAAAAGTAAATTATTTACATATTTTTAATTTTCTTTTTTTGTTTAATTACATTTGTAAATAATTAAATATTATAAATTTTATTTTTATTGAATTAGTTCGGTACTAGAATAACTTCTATAATTTCTCATTTTAGATATTTACTAATAAACGTTCTATTTAGTATTGCTATATTTAATCTTCTTTGGTGATAAATAAATTTTTTTAGAAAAGTTTTAATCTCATAAGTTTGCAAAACTAACAAACGTTTGTTTTATGTCATATCCAACAATTCAAATTTCTACCACTCAATTACTACAATTAGGATTAACAATTGATACCCAAATTCATTACCAATTAACTCCACAAGAATTGGTTGAACAAACCATTTTGCGTAACCAAGGCGTACTAAATAACACTGGTGCTTTGTGTATTAATACAGGTGAGTTTACTGGTCGTAGCCCTCAAGATAAGTTTATTGTAAAAGATGCTATTACTGAAAACAGTGTTAATTGGAACAACTTTAATATTCCTATTGAAGAAAAATATTTTCATCAATTAAAGAGGAAAATGTTAGATTATTTAGGCAAGAAAGAAGAAATATGGGTAAGAGATGCTTATGCTTGTGCAGATACGAATTATCAATTGAATATTCGTGTAATTAATGAAAATGCTTGGAGTAATTTGTTTGCTCATAATATGTTTTTGCGTCCATCAGAAGAGCAATTAGAACATTTTGAACCTGATTGGCATATCATACAAGCACCAGGCTTTTTTGCAGATCCAAAGGTTGATGGAACTAGACAACACAATTTTGCGATAGTTTCTTTCACCCATAAAACTATCTTAATTGGTGGAACTGGTTATACAGGTGAAATGAAGAAAGGTATTTTTACCATACTTAATTTTTTACTGCCACATCAACACAATGTATTAAGCATGCATTGTAGTGCCAATATTAGTGAAGATAATGATGTTGCAATTTTCTTTGGATTAAGTGGAACTGGTAAAACAACTTTAAGTGCCGATCCAAATAGAAAATTAATTGGTGATGACGAACACGGATGGACGAATAATAGTGTGTTTAATGTTGAGGGAGGATGTTATGCAAAAACAATAGATTTAAGTGAAGAGAAAGAACCTGAAATTTTTCATGCCATTAAGCCAGGAGCTTTATTAGAAAATGTTGGATTTTACAACGATGGTAATGAGATTGATTTTTCATATAAAGGAATTACAGAAAACACTAGAGTAAGTTATCCACTTCATTTTATATCCAATGCTATAGAGCCAAGTATTGGAGGATTGCCTAAGAATATTTTCTTCCTTACCTGTGATGCCTACGGTGTTTTACCACCAATTAGTAAGCTTACAACTGGTCAGGCAATGTATCAATTTATTAGTGGTTATACTGCTAAAGTAGCAGGTACAGAAGCTGGTGTAACTGAACCAAAAAGTACGTTTAGTGCATGTTTTGGGGCTCCATTTTTACCATTACACCCTGGACATTATGCCAAAATGTTAGGCAATAAAATGCAAGAACATAATGTAAATGTTTGGATGATTAACACTGGTTGGAGTGGCGGTTGCTATGGTGTAGGAAAACGCATTCAGTTAAAATATACCAGAGCAATGATTACTGCTGCTTTAAAAGGAGAGTTAGATGATGTTGTATATGAAACGCATCCAGTATTTGGCGTTCAAATGCCAAAATTTTGTCCAAAAGTTCCTAAAGAAATGTTGAATCCTAGATATACTTGGGCAGATAGAGAAGCCTATGATAAGGCTGCTATAAAACTAGCAGAAGAATTTATCCAAAACTTTAAAAAATATGAAAATGGTGTTAGCAATGAAATTATTGCTGCTGCACCTAAAGTTTAATACATATAAAGATGGTTGTGCCTCTATAGGTTGCTTTGCTTGAAAAATCGCCTCGATAATTTTATCGGGGCGTTTATTTTTCCATGTTCTTGTAATAATGTCTATGTTCTAAAGGTGTTTTTTGGGTAATATTTTTAAAATGTCTATTAAAATTCGAAAAGTTATTATAACCACATTCAAAGCAAATGTCTGCAATGCTTTTATCAGTTTCTGCCAATAGTTTACAAGCATGTCCTACTCGTACTTCAATTAAAAATTTTGAGAATGTTTTTTTTATTCTCGATTTAAAATACCTACAAAAAGATTGTGGACTAACATGTACCAATTTAGCTACTTGCTCTAAAGTAATTTCTCTTGAAAAGTTTTCTAAAACATGCTGATAAATTGAATTGAGCCTATCTGCTTCTTTTGGATTAAAATGAAACTCTAAACCTTTACTACATACTGGTTTTGTTTCTTTTGAAGTAGCAATGGTGTGAAGTATTTGTAATAGCAAAATAATACGTTCACCATTTTTAGCATTCATTAATTGCTGCATCATTTCGGCAACATGTTTTCTTGTATTGTTTTTTATTCTCACCGCTTGTTGTGATTTATCTAAAAGCTTAAGAAGCTGCTTGTTTTCTGGTAACGAAAAAAAGTTTTCGCCAAAGCAATTGGGCATGAAATGAATTACATAAGCTTCTACTTTTAAGGATGATTTTTTTTGTAAAAATTTTTCATCACTTCTCCATAAATGTGGCAAATTAGCACCTAGTAATATCATATCACCACTTTTAAAATGGTGAATATTGTCACCAATAAACTGTCTACCCGACCCTTTTATAATATACACCAATTCAATTTCAGGATGATAATGCCATTTGTTATGAAAGTGAGGAAGAATATCGTGTCGAAAGCTAAAGGAATGTTCAGGTTGTAAATGAATTTTAAGTAAGTGTGGTTTCATGAATAAACAAATGTTGATGTTATTATGATATAATTTAGTATTATATTTTAAAATAAATGTGAAGATAGTATTAATAGATGCGAATTTGGTGTAAAGCTTTTCTTCAGCTTAAAAATAGTTTTACATCATCTCATTCATCAAAACAATGCATATGAAAAAAAATTTTATTCTTGATTTAAAAGAAGTGGGTATCAATGATATAGATACTGTTGGTGGCAAAAACGCTTCGTTAGGCGAAATGATACAACACCTATCATCTTTAGGCGTAAACATTCCAGGAGGATTTGTAATTTCTGTAGAAGCATATCGACAATTTATCGAGTACAATGGGTTAGAAAGTACTATTAAACACATCATCAATAATATCGATTATGAGAATATTGAATCGTTAAGACGTGGTGGACATCAGGTAAGATTATTGATTAAAAATGGTCGTTTTGAGAAAGAAATGAGTGAGTCTATAATTGCTGCTTATGAAAAACTATCCAATAACTATAATCAAACTTATACCGATGTTGCAGTTCGTTCTTCTGCAACTGCAGAAGATTTACCAGATGCTTCTTTTGCTGGTCAACAAGAAACATTTTTGAATGTAACAGGGCCTGCTACGTTGATGGATTCTGTACGAAATTGCTTCGCTTCTTTGTTTACAGATAGAGCCATTAGTTATCGTCAGTCTTTTGGTTACGATCATTTTGCTGTAGCTTTAAGCATTTGTGTACAGAAAATGGTACGTAGCGATTTAGGCTCTTCAGGTGTTGCTTTTAGTTTAGATACTGAAAGTGGATTTAAAGATGTAGT
>JBMLQZ010000564.1:8211-9107 GCA_049241285.1 Chitinophagaceae bacterium
CATACGGTTTGGGTGAAATGGTTGTTCAAGGTGCTATTTCTCCTGATGAGTTTATTGTATTTAAACCTTCTTTACAAAAAGGGTTTAATTCTATCATCGAAAAAAAGTTAGGTGTTAAAGATAAAATGATGGTGTATGGAGATAAGTCTGATGAACGTGTGAAAATTATTCCTACAGAAAAAAGTTTTCAAAATCGGTTTTGTTTATCAGATGAAAATGTAATTAAGTTGGCCGATTGGGTCATGAAAATTGAAACCTATTACACATCAATCAAAAAGAAATGGACACCAATGGATGTAGAATGGGCAATTGATGGATTAAGCAAAGAATTATTTATAGTTCAAGCAAGACCAGAAACCATACATTCTCAAAAAGAGCATACCAAAGTTACTGAATACGCCATTTTTGATGATACTAGAGCCGATAAAGTATTGATGAAAGGTATTGCCGTAGGTGATAAAATTGGTGCTGGAAAAGTAAATATATTGTTCTCTCTAGATAAACGTGTTATTGATGGTCATGAATTTCAAGAAGGCGATGTGTTAGTTACAGATATGACCGATCCTGATTGGGAACCCATCATGAAAAAAGCTTCTGCTATTGTTACAAATAAAGGTGGAAGAACTTGTCATGCTGCAATTGTTGCAAGAGAATTAGGAGTTCCTGCAATTGTTGGTTGTGGCAATGCAACTGACTTGCTTGCAGAAGGGCAACCGATTACAGTAAGCTGTGCAGAAGGGGAAATTGGGTTAATTTATGATGGAATTATTGGCTTCGAGAAAAAGGAATACGACTTGAAAGATTTACCATCAGTAAAAACCAAACTGATGTTAAATGTAGCAACACCATCTATGTGTTTTAAATTTTCTCATTTGCCTAATTATGGTGTAGGATTA
>JBMLQZ010000565.1:0-2100 GCA_049241285.1 Chitinophagaceae bacterium
TATTAAAAAAAGTTTTTGGAAGCAAGTAATCGTATCATTTGTTTTCAACCAAAGGTTATTATCTAGTACAAAATACTAAGTAATAACCTTTTTTATGTTTAAGATTGTTTAGAGCATAGTTTTTAACATCCATTAAAACCTTTTGTTGCAGGCTGTGTTTAATGTAATCTGTACCGTTATCTTTGCAGCAGTTATGAAAAATATAAGAAATTTTTGCATTATAGCCCATATCGATCATGGCAAAAGTACTTTAGCCGATCGTTTGTTAGAACATACCAAAACCATAGGTGAAAGAGATATGATGAATCAGGTTTTGGATGATATGGATTTGGAGAGAGAAAAAGGAATTACCATTAAAAGTCATGCCATTCAAGTAAACTATACAATGAATGGTGAAAACTACGTTTTAAACTTAATTGACACTCCAGGTCACGTAGATTTTAGTTATGAAGTAAGTAGAGCATTAGCAGCTTGTGAGGGGGCGTTATTGTTGGTAGATGCTAGTCAAGGTATACAAGCACAAACTATCAGCAATTTGTATTTGGCTATTGAAAATAATCTAGAAATTATTCCAGTAATCAATAAAATTGATATGGATGGTGCAATGATTCCTGAAGTGCAAGATCAAATTATTGATTTAATTGGATGTAAGGTTGATGATATTTTATTAGCAAGTGGAAAAAGTGGGATTGGTATTGAAGAAATTTTACAAGCTATTGTAAAAAGAATTCCTGCACCAAAAGGTGATTATGAAGCACCTTTACAAGCTTTAATTTTTGATAGTGTTTACAATAGTTTTAGAGGAATTATTATTTATTACAGAATAATGAATGGTATTCTTCGTAAAAACGACAAAATTCGTTTTGTAGCAACTGGTCAAGATTATACAGCCGATGAAGTTGGTGTTCTTAAACTTACAATGACTGAAAAGCAAGAGGTAAAAGCTGGTGATGTTGGTTATATTATTACCGGTATAAAAAATGCAAAAGAAGTTAAAGTAGGAGATACCATTACACTAGCAAATAATCCAGGTGAAATGATTAATGGGTTTGAAGAAGTGAAGCCAATGGTATTTGCTGGAATTTTTCCTGTTGAAACCGATGCGTTTGAAGAGTTGAGAGATTGCATGGATAAGCTACAATTGAACGATGCATCATTAACATTTGAACTAGAAACTTCTCAAGCATTGGGTTTTGGATTTAGATGTGGTTTCTTGGGATTATTACACATGGAAATTATCCAAGAAAGATTAGAGAGAGAATTTAATCAAACGGTAATTACCACAGTACCAAACGTAGGGTTTGTAGCTTATACTTCAAGAGGAGAGAAAATTCAGGTAAACAATCCTGCTGAAATGCCAGAGCCTACCAAAATAGATAGAATAGAAGAACCATATATTAGAGCTCAGATAATTTCTTCTCCAGATTATATTGGAAATATCATGACGCTTTGTTTGGGTAAAAGAGGTATTTTGTTAAATCAAGCTTATTTAACACCTAATAGGGTAGAACTTACTTTCGAAATGCCTTTAACAGAAATTGTATTTGATTTCTACGATAAATTAAAAAGTCAAACAAGAGGTTATGCTTCATTCGATTATACGCCAATTGGTATGAGAGAGGCTGATATTGTAAAAATGGATATTCTCTTAAATGGAGATAAAGTTGATGCTTTAAGTGCGTTAATTCATAGAAGTAGGGCACAAGATTTTGGTAGAAAATTATGCGAAAAACTAAAAGAATTGCTAACCAAACAACAATTCCAAATAGCTATACAAGCAGCCATCGGTGCTAAAGTTATCGCAAGAGAAAATATTAGCGCCATGCGTAAAGATGTAACTGCTAAATGTTATGGTGGTGATATTAGCAGAAAAAGAAAATTATTAGAAAAACAAAAAGAAGGTAAAAAACGAATGCGACAAATTGGTAACGTAGAAGTACCACAAGAAGCATTTTTAGCTGTGCTTAAACTAGACTAAATATTCAAAACCCAAATAAATAATTTATTTGGGTTTTTATTTCAAATTACGATTTAAAAATTCGTTGTAATGGCTGTTAATGTAGCTGCTTATCAGCAGATTATTCATCAACTAAATCATAC
>JBMLQZ010000566.1:0-218 GCA_049241285.1 Chitinophagaceae bacterium
CTTGGGCGAGAATAACTTTATTGAACAAGAATATTTGCCCGAAACTATTGCTGGCAAAGCATTGTATACACCAGCAAATAATGCTAGAGAAAATGAAATACGTAAGTTTTTAAAAGAGCGTTGGAAAGATAAATATGGATATTAATGATGTAACCAACTGTAGTAATACTTATCAACAGCCGTTGCAGTGTGGGGCCCCACACCCGGTGTTAATAAAT
>JBMLQZ010000566.1:228-3052 GCA_049241285.1 Chitinophagaceae bacterium
CAGACTCCAGTGCAATACACGCACGATCGGGTCCCATACTTTGATTTTATCCATTGCCCCATCCTCCACATCAATAGGTTTATGATCGTAGTCATTGCTCATCAATACCTACAGACATATACCTATTAATCAATTTCAGATTTCCATGATTTCAAACAATTTTTTTAAATATTCACCAACCGGGGTGGCGCCGCACACTGCAACGGTTTTTTCTTTTATCAACTTTTTTTCAAACAAATAAAATCTTTAATTGTATTCAAAACTTACCAATTAGTTTAACTGTAACTTGCTGCTTAAGTTCTGTTGTACAAGTGTGCGACGCCACTAAAGTTGCTTGTTGTACAAAAGCTCGTCAACCAAAAAAAATCTATCTTAATTTAACCAAGCTAAAATAAATTGTATGAAAAAGCCCCTATTATCAACGCTTTTATTGCTTACAACAATTCAGTATGTATCTGCACAAACCATTATTCATAAAGATGTTACAATTGAATCTATGGTTAAGGAAGTGAATGCCGATTCTTTAAAAAGTCATATTAATGGTATGTTGGCTTTTGGTACAAGGCATACACTTAGTAGCACAACTGATGCAAAAAGAGGTATAGGTGCTGCAAGAAATTGGGTATTACAAAAGTTTGAAACTTATGCTAAAAATGCTGCCGGTAGAATGACCTGTTTTGTAGATACTACAACTTTACAGCCTGATGGTAAAAGAGTAGATAAGCTAACCAATTTAGGTAACGCAATGGCTATTTTAAAGGGTACTGATACTAGTGATAAACGTATTTTTTTAATATCTGGTCATTTAGATAGTAGGGTTAGTAATGTACAAAATAGTACAGCCGATGCTCCTGGTGCAAATGACGATGGAAGTGGCGTTGCTGCTGTAATTGAATGTGCTAGAATTATAAGTAAATATCGTTTTCCTGCAACCATTGTTTTTGTTGCTGTTAGTGGTGAAGAGCAGGGTTTATTGGGTGCTAATTTTTTAGCATCTAAAGCTAAAACTGAAGGTTGGCAAATTGAAGCAGTATTAAATAACGATATTATGGGTAGCAATAATAGTAACGAAACCCAAATTATTGATAATACAAAACTGAGGGTGTTTAGTGAAGGATTACCTGCTTATGAATTAGAAAAAAATGCATCAGCCATTCGTAATTATGGATTAGAAAATGATGGTATTAGTAGGCAATTGGCTAGATATGTAAAGGAAATAGGAGAGCGTTATGTAGATAATATTGAGGTAAAATTAATTTACAGAAATGATCGTTTTTTACGTGGTGGCGATCATACACCATTTGTGCAAAAAGGCTTTGCTGCTGTACGTTTAACAGAAATGAATGAAAATTTCGATCATCAACACCAAGATGTGAGAATTGAAAAAGGAGTTCAGTATGGAGATTTACCAGAGTTTATGGATTTTGAATATTTACGAAAAAATACCGCTGTAAATCTGGCTAATTTAGCAAACCTAGCAAAGTCTCCTAAAAATGCAACCGATATTAAAATTAGTACATCACAGCTTACTAACTTTTCTACTATTAATTGGAAGGCTTCAGCAAGTAAAAATGTTAAAGGCTATTATGTTTTAATTAGAGAAACTACTAGTGCATTTTGGCAAAAGAAAATATTTACAACAGAAACCAACATAAAACTTCCTTTTAGTAAAGACAATTATTTCTTTGCTGTACAAGCTGTTTCTACTGATTTGAATGAAGGCTTGGCCATTGTTCCAACTGTTGGTAGATAAAGGTTTGTAACTGTTACAACAAAAAGAGCAACGAATTTTCGTTGCTCTTTTTGTTAACCGATATAGGGTTTAATTATTTACCTCCACCAGGACAATTTTGTTTTAAAAAATTGGTACATAGGTTTGCTAAATGCATTGATGTACCAGCACCTTCACTAATGCTATGTGTTCTGTTAGGATAGCTCATCAATTGAAATTGTTTACCATATTTTACCAATTCATTAATTAATAATTCTGTATTTTGATAATGTACATTATCATCACCAGTACCGTGCACAACTAATAAATTTCCTTTTAGTCCTTTAGCATGAGTGATAGCAGAAGCTTGAATGTAATCGTTTTTATTTTCTTGCGGTAAGCCCATGTATCTTTCTTCATAAATATTATCGTAGGATAGCCTGTTAGTTACAGGTGCTATAGCAATTCCTGTTTTATAAATTTCAGGATATTTAAATAATAAATTAAGCGTAGTTGAGCCACCACCACTCCAGCCCCAAACAGCTACTCTGGTTGCATCTACATACTTCCACTTTAAAACTTCTTTAGCTGCTTTCGCTTGGTCGTCAACATTTAAAATACCCACTTTTTTATAAATACATTTACGCCAAGCAGCACCTTTTAACGAAGGAGTTCCTCTACCATCAATACTAATGTGTATATAGCCATCTGCTTCCATATCGCCTGCATACATAAATGAATTTGCATTGCCATAAACATCATTTACTGTTGTTGCTCCAGGTTCTGTATAAACATAAAACACTACAGGATATTTTTTATTTTCATCGAAGTTTGTGGGTTTTATAACCCATGCATCCATAGTAATGTTATCTTCTGTAGTAATGGTAATATACTCAATATTTGATTTTTGTTGAAGGGTTGCTTTTTGTTTACTTTCTTTAATGATTGCATGATTAGGTAAGGTTACCCATTCTGCAATTGGGGTTGTTTGATAATTTGAAAACCTATGTTGAGCAAATAATCCATCTGGTGAAACTTGATAAGTGTGTGTGCCTTTTTGGTCTTTAGGAGAAATTAATTCAACCTTATTTGAAGCTTGTAAGGATGCTCTAT
>JBMLQZ010000567.1:0-10310 GCA_049241285.1 Chitinophagaceae bacterium
GTGGGTCAACTACAAAAATATTATGGTTACAATTTTCAGTTTTCTCAATGGATGTTAATCTGTACACCTTTATCAATTATTATATTATTGTGCTTATATTTTGTAGTAACAAAAGTGTTATTTGTAAATGGAATTAAGGCAAGTGTTGAAACAAGATTATTGATAAATAAAGAACTTAAAAAACTAGGGAAGTTATCAACTGCTGAAAAAAGAGTGCTCATTATTTTTTGCATTACTGCTTTACTTTGGATATTGAAAGATGTAATAAACAAACTAAATATTTGTAAACTTGATGATACCATTATAGCATTATTAGCTGGTGTGGCTTTATTTACAATTGGTGCAGGTAATAATCATACACAGGAAAAAAATACAACACTATTAGTTTGGAAAGACACTGAAAAAATGGCTTGGGGAATTTTATTACTTTTTGGTGGTGGAATTGCATTAGCAACTCAGTTAGAAAAAGCAGGATTGATTTCAAAACTAGGAAGTTGGTTGGCTATTTATGCAGGTAACAATACTTTTTTATTAGTATTTCTCATTGCATTTCTTTCCATCTTTATTAGTGAAATTATGAGTAACGTAGCTCAAGTGATTGTATTTGCACCTGTTGTTGCAGGAATTGCAGATGCTTTACATATGAATCCTATTTTATTGGGTTTACCAATGACACTTGGTGCAAGTTGTGCTAGTATGTTACCTATGGGTACTCCACCTAATGCTATTGTTTTTGCTAGTGGAAAATTGAAAATAAAAGATATGATTACCACAGGATTTATTATGAATATTATTTGTGGAATTTTAATAACGCTATTCTGTTTTTACTTTGTTCCATTATTCTTAAATACTATCCAAATTAAATAGAAAATAGTACAAGAATTAATAGTTATATTTTATTTACTT
This sequence comes from Chitinophagaceae bacterium, assembly GCA_049241285.1. Lineage (GTDB taxonomy): Bacteria > Bacteroidota > Bacteroidia > Chitinophagales > Chitinophagaceae > Parasediminibacterium. Next base: position 907 of record JBMLQZ010000567.1, read on the forward strand.
TGCCACCACAAATATTCCTACTACAATGAAATTAAAAGATATTCAAATTTTGAATGAAAAAGAAACAAGAGGTGGTTTTGGTGAAGGTGTATATGAAATTGGAAAAGAAAATGAAAATGTAGTCGTACTTACTGCTGATCTTGCTGGTTCTTTTAAGTTAGGACCATATATGAAAGAATTTCCGAATAGATTTGTACAGTGTGGAATTGCAGAAGCAAATATGATTGGTGTTGCAGCTGGTTTAACCATTGGTGGCAAAATTCCTTACACAACCACTTTTGCAAATTTTAGTACAGGTAGAGTGTACGATCAAATTCGCCAAAGCGTAGCTTATAGTAATAAAAATGTAAAAATTTGTGCTTCACATGCTGGATTAACTTTGGGTGAAGATGGTGCAACTCACCAAATTTTAGAAGATATTGGAATGATGAAAATGTTGCCTGGAATGACTGTAATTGTTCCATGCGATTTTAATCAAACCAAAAAAGCAACAAAAGCAATTGCTGATTACGAAGGACCAGTTTACTTAAGATTTGGTAGACCAAAATGGCCAAACTTTACAAAAGAAGATGGAAGTGATTTTGTAATTGGAAAAGCTCAACAATTAAGCGAAGGATCTGATGTTACCATTTTTGCTTGCGGTCATTTAGTTTGGAAAGCAATTGAAGCTGGAAAAATATTAGAAGAAAAAGGAATTAGTGTTGAATTAATAAATATTCATACCATTAAACCTTTAGATACAGAAGCAATAATTGCATCAATTAAAAAAACAAAATGTGCGGTTACTTGTGAAGAACACAATATTTTGGGTGGATTAGGAGATAGTATTGCACAAGTAGCATCGGCTAATTTTCCAATACCTATAGAATTTGTGGGTACAAAAGATACTTTTGGAGAAAGTGGAACTCCTAATCAATTATTGGCAAAATATGGATTAGATACTCCTAATATTATTGAAGCCGTTGAAAAAGTAATTGCTAGAAAAAATAGTTAACCACTAAAGAATTCTAAATACAAAAAAAGGAGTATGGGTATAAAAAACTTATACTCCTTTTTCTATGGTGTTAGGATACAGTAAATGATAATATTGAATTCCATATCGTAATTCAGAATAAGCATAATCATTACCCAATTCTTCTAACAACAAACTTATTTTATCAGTTGCTAGTTTTTTAATTGCCGAAATAACAGCTTCTACTTTTTCTTTTGACATTAAAGTAAACACATCAATTTCTTTTTCTTTTACCAATACAGCTAAATGTCCTTCTATGGTACTTTTGGCCAAATTTCTTTCTGCAGAGATTGTTTCAATAGAAGAACCATTCTTATATAATCTTAATGTTGTTTGATAAGTATTTTCTTTTGTGCTTGAAACTTGTTGATTGGATTTTTGTTTTTGTGAAGGTGATTTTTTTACAGATTCTTTTTCTTGTATACGTGTTTGTAATTGATTTTCAAGACAAAAAGAAGTAATAACAGTTAAAAACTGTTGTCCAAATTGTTGAATTTTTGAGGTTCCAAAACCAGAAATGTTTTCTAAATCATGTAATGTTTGAGGTAAATAATCAACCAATTCTTCTAAGGTTTTAGTTGAAGCTACTAGATAGATAGGTAATTTTAATTCTTCACAAAGTGAATCTCTTAACTGCTTTAATTGTTGAAATAAAACTGGATGTTTGGTAATAATTCTTCTAAAACTTGTACCTGAGTAAAATGAATTTTGGTAAGCAGGTACTTTTAAGCCCATTTTCTTTTCTTGAAAAACCAACATATCAAATCCATAAACACAAGTTTGTAATAAAGTATTTTTACTATACAATTCTCCATAAATCAATTGAATTTCTGCTAGTAATTCATTTGCAAAATTTCTACTATCAGTAGTGATAGTACACTCATGTAATAATTGAATAAATGATTGTATTGGTGGTAAAAAATAAGCTGTTGCTTTTACAATGCGTTCTTGCAAAATACTAGACTCGTTTTGAATAGTAAGTTGATGAATTTGTGCTTTAAATTTCTCTGCAACTTTTTGTAAATCTGCTATTTGATTATAAAAATCTGTAAACCATACTAATGCATCTTCACTAAAAGATTTATGGTGTAATTCTAACAGAGCTAAAATATCTTTTAAAGATGCTATTGCTTTACTAAAATCAAATAACTCACTAATTATTTTTTGCTGATACAATTGTTTTCCCAACAATAAATTATTCTGTAAAGCAGCCTGATTGCTTTTGGTTTTACTAAATGATATAATTCTATCATCAACAAATAAACTATTACTGGTAATAGTACTTTTTAATACCAAACCTTCTAAACTAGTGCATCTACTTAATGCAACATATACTTGACCAGCAGCAAAAGCAGCACCAGCATCTATGATGGCTTTTTGAAAAGTTAAACCTTGACTTTTATGTATGGTAATAGCCCATGCTAAACGTAAAGGATATTGCGTAAATGAACCAATAACAGTTTCTTCAACTTGTTGAGTGGTAGCGTTAAAAGAATACTTAATATTTTCCCATTTTTCTTTAAGTACTTTAATAGGTTCATTCGTATCATTACAAGAAACAAGAATTCCATCTTCTTCAAATGCAGTAATAGTGCCTATTTTACCATTAAAATACCTTCTAATTTTTTCTTTATCATTTTTTATAAACATTACTTGTGCACCCATTTTTAGTTCTAAAACTTCTTCAGCAGGAAATGCTTTATCACTAAAATCTCCTTCAATTGTTGCAGTAAATTTTTCGGTGGGTGAAATGATTTTTTCTAAACCTAATTGATTTAATGTTTGTGCTTTTGCATTATGTGTAGTTAAGGTGATAAAACCTTCTGCTTGATTGGGAGAAAAATTGGATTGAAAATGCTCATTTAATATTTCTAAAGAAACAGTATCTAACTGATGATTTCTTACTTTATTTAAAATGTCTATAAATTGATGATCTGTTTGTCTATAAATTTTTTCTAACTCAATATAAACAGGAGATTGTTGTTGAATCACTTTACTACTAAAGAAAAAGGGACTGTCATAAAACTCTTGTAAAATATGCCACTCTTCTTGAGGAATAACAGGAGGTAACTGGTGTAAATCACCAATAAACAACATTTGAACGCCTCCAAATGGTTCATATGGTTTATTACGAATAACTCTCAATACAGTATCAATAGCATCTAACGTATCGCATCTAACCATACTAATTTCATCAATAATCAATAATTCTATTTGACGAATTACTTCTCTTTTTTCTCTATTTAATTTTACTCTACTTAATAAATGATGTTTATCAACACTATTGTGTGCGTTATTATGAACATCTGCTAAAGAAAATTGTGACCGAATTACTGAGGGAATAAATGGAGAGAAAGGAAGTTGAAAAAAAGAATGAATAGTTGTTCCGCCAGCATTGATAGCTGCAACACCAGTAGGTGCAATTACTGAAGATTGTTTAGCACAATGTTGTAAAACCTGTTTTAAAAAGGTGGTTTTACCAGTTCCAGCTTTACCAGTTAAAAATATAGATTCATTAGTAAATTGAATGTAATCAAAAGCAAGTTGAAATAAGGTATTAAAATCGGTAGTCATTCAAAAAAATTAATAAAAACAACCGATAAATATAATTAAAAATAAATATCAATAGTTAGAATAAAAAAGTTTTTCATAAAGCAGGGGTAACTATAGCAAATACATAGCTAGGGAATAAAATAAGCAACTATCTATCTAATTGTATACTTGTTATTAGTTTAACCAATTAACCCAGCCTTACGGCTTATTTCTAACATGGCATCAATTGGCTTTTTTGCTGCAATACGTAAAGCTTCGTCCATTGTAATTTCAGGTAGTTCATATTGCATACACAAATACAATTTTTCAAGTGTATTTAATTTCATGTGTGGACAATCGTTACAAGCACAGTTATTAGTAGGAGGAGCAGGAATAAATGTTTTACCAGGAGCGTCTTTTTGCATTTGATGCAAAATACCAGTTTCAGTAGCTACAATAAATGTTTGAGCACTTGATGTTACTGCAAATTTTAAAAGTTGAGTGGTGCTACCAATATAATCGGCAACATTTAAAACAGCATCTTCACATTCAGGATGTGCAATAACAAGTGCATGTGGATGACGAACTTTTAATTTAGTAATTTTTTCTAAACTAAAAATTTCATGAACCATACAGGCACCATTCCATAATAACATATTTCTGCTCGTTTTTTTATTTAAGTAAGCACCTAAATTTTTATCTGGAGCAAATATTATTTTTTGCTCAGCTGGTAAGCTTTCAATAATTTTTTCAGCATTACTGCTAGTACAAATAATATCACTCAATGCTTTTATATCAGCAGTACAATTGATATAAGAAATAACCAAATGATCGGGATGTTTTTCTTTAAATGCTTTAAATAAACCGGCTGGAGCAGAATCGGCCAAAGAACAACCAGCTTTTAAATCTGGTAATAATACTTTTTTTGTTGGATTTAAAATTTTTGCTGTTTCTGCCATAAAGTGAACTCCTGCAAAAACAATCATATCAGCATCGGTAGATTGAGCCTTTTGTGCCAAGCCTAAACTATCACCAATATAATCAGCTACATCTTGAATATCTGGTTCTTGATAATAGTGAGCCAATACAATTGCATTCTTCTCTTTTTTCAATTTTTCAATATTGGCAAATAAATCAATATTGGCATCAACATCAATTTGTAAAAATCCATTTTGATCAACTGCTAATTTTGCTTGTTCAATGTTCATAACTACCGTAATATATTTATAATAATACCTTATTTATATAACCCAATACTACTATTATAGCTGTGGATATCGGGAAAACTTACTTACTAACAACCATCAAAGTTAATTACCTATAGCTTATACACTTCAATTCACAAATATTTCACACCGTGAAACATTTATAAATAATGAAAAATACTTGCTTGTAAACATGGGTGTATAAAAACAACTAGTTTATACACAATGGCTTGTACACATGTTATTCATGCTAGACTAACAAGGATAAAAAAGCATAATTATTTTTTACTTAATAAAAAAAATAGAACCAAAAAATCTACTTTTTCTATTTCTATCCACTTAAATGGAAGTAAAAAAGCCATTTATCCACTCAACTTTTCATTTATTCACATATGAACTGTGAATTACTTTAATCAAAAAATTTTTCTCCTTTTTTTACTAAAATAAAATCACAATTTTTAAAATATTTTTTTATTTAAAACAGCTAACCAAATTCAATGAGAATAGTTTTTTCCACAATTTGTTCAAAACTATTATTCCCCTATTTTTGCCATCCTTAATTTTTTTATACTAATCAATAATTATACTATGTCTGTTATTCAGAGTATTCGTGACAAAGGTGCTTGGATTATTACTTCCATCATTGCTCTAGCATTGCTTGCTTTTATTTTACAAGATTCTTCTTTTAGTAGAGGTGGTAGTTTTTCAGCAACAACTACCGTAGGAAAAGTAAATGGTGTAACCATTTCTCGTGCCGATTTTGAATCGAAGTTAGATTTTATTCAAAAAATGTATGGCCCTCAAGCAGGTAATAGAGAACAATTAATTGCAGGAGTTTGGCAACAAGAAGTTGATCAAATAATAATGACCCAAGAATATGAAAAATTAGGTTTAAAAGTTACTGCAAAAGAATTAAGTGATGTGTTGTTCGATCCACAAAATTCGCCATTAAAAAGAGAATTTACCGATCAACAATCGGGTCAATTTAAAGTAGACGAGGCAAAATCTGCTTTTGCTCAAATTAAAAAAAGTAAAAACGCAGAACAAATAAAAATGATTGAAGAAGCGTACATCAATCCTACTATTCAACAAACACTTCGTACAAAGTATAATAATTTACTACAACAAGCTGCTTATATTCCAAAATGGTTGGTAGAAAAAACAGAGGCAGATAATAATGCAATTGCTTCAATTTCTTTTGTTGCAGTTCCTTATTCTACTATTGCAGATTCATTAGTAAAAGTTACTGATGATGAAATTATAGAGTATGCAAAAAAACATCATAAAGAATATGATAAAGATGAAGAAACAAGAGTTATTAATTATGTTTCTTTCGATGCAACTGCTTCAGCAGCCGATAGTGCAAATACTTTAAATAACATCAATGCTTTAAAAGCAGATTTTATTGCAACCGCAGATGCAAAAGCTTATTTAGGAAAAGTAGGATCTGAATTACAGTTTTATGATAGCTATTTTAGTAAAACAAAAATTCAACAAGCCAATAAAGATTCAATCACTAAATTAAGTGTTGGTCAAACATTTGGTCCTTATTTAGATGGAAATAATTATGTTATTGCTAAAATGGTAGGAATTAAACAATGGCCAGATAGTGTAAAAGTTCGTCATATTTTAGTATCAACAAACGATCCAAGAAGTGGTCAAGTTTTAAAAGAAGATAGCGTAGGAAAAAAACAAATAGATAGTATTCAAGCAGCAATTGCAGGAGGAGGAAATTTTGATAGCCTTTGTTTAAAATATTCTGATGATCCAGGAAGTAAAAACAAAGGTGGTGTCTATGATTATTTTCCTCAAGGTCAAATGGTTGCTTCGTTCAATGATTTTGCTTTTGATAAACCAGTTGGTAGTAAAGGGGTAGTAAAAACAGATTATGGCTATCATTATATAGAAGTGTTGGGACAAAAAAATGTACAGCCAGCATATAAAGTAGCTTATTTAGCAAAACCAATTATAGCAAGTACAGAAACTGTAAGTGCAGCAAGTACAGCAGCAGCTCAATTTGCAGCAACATCAAAAAACAAAAAATCATTTGATGAAAATGCTTTAAAACTAAATATACCAATTATTCCTTCTGGCGAATTAAAAGCAAATGATAACTCAGTAACCGGTTTAGGAGAATCAAGAGCATTGGTAAGATGGGTGTATGAAAAAGAAGAAGGAGATGTTTCAGAACAAACAGAAATTGGTGATAAATATGTAGTTGCAATAATTACAACCATTTCAAAACCTGGTTTACCTTCAGTTGCTGTTTTAAGACCACAAGTTGAAAACATTGTTCGTAATCTTAAAAAAGCAAAACAAATTATCGATACTAAATTTAAAGGAACCACTTTAGAAGCAATAGCTGCAAGTGCAACTACAACAGTACAAAGAGCTGATAGTTTAGTATTTACCAATGCATTTATTCCTGGTGCTGGTATGGAAACAAAAGTTGTTGGTGCTGCATTTAATAAAGATTTAAAAGGAAAAGTAAGCACACCAATTGCAGGAGCCTCTGGTGTTTATGCTATAAAAGTTGACAATATTGGTGCTAAAATTGGAACAACAAATGTAGAAGCTACCAAACAATCGCTTTTACAAAATATAAAAATGGCAATGTATAGAGGAAATGATGCTCTTAAAAAAGCAGCAACTATAAAAGATAATAGAAGTAAAATCTATTAGCATTTACTAATCAAAAATACTATTAAAGGCTTCGAGAATTTCTCGAAGCCTTTTGTTTTACTTAAACCGAAAACAAACCAATACCTATTATTGTAAATTTGCAAGCAAGAAACGAATTTGTAGTTATGGAAGATGTTATTGTAAATAAAGTTGCAGAAAGTGGTTTAATAACACTTGATTTAGAAACCTTTTATCCAAAAGGAGATATTCTTTTATTCGATTTAAAAGAATATTTATTCATGGGATTAATCTTAAAAGAAAAAGATTTTAGAGCAGCATTGCAAACAACAGATTGGACAAAATATGCTGATAAATATGTAGCTATAACTTGTACAGCAGATGCTATTATACCAATGTGGGCTAATATGTTAGTAGCTAGTTATTTACAACCTGTTGCTAAAGACATAGCCTTTGGAAACGAGCAACAATTAATTACCAATGTTATTGTAAAACAATTAGCTCAAATAAGTATTGAAGAATATGTAGATAAAAGAGTGGTTGTAAAAGGTTGTGGCGAAATTGCAATACCAGAAACAGCTTATGTTGAAATAACCCAAAAACTTCGTCCGGTTGCAAAAAGCATTATGTATGGTGAACCTTGTAGCACTGTACCAATTTATAAAAAAGCAAAATAAGATAACAACGGTTAATAGATATAATAAAAAAAGCCACTGAAACAATCAGTGGCTTTTTCTTATCAAATCACACTCAAAAAAATTATTCTGCTTCAGCAACTACTTCTTTTACTTCAGGTATCATTCTTTTCATCATGCCCTCAATACCAGCTTTTAAAGTAATCATACTACTTGGGCAACCACTGCAACTTCCTTGTAACATTAAATTTACAGTTCCTTCATTGTAGCTTTTAAATTGAATGGCACCACCATCCATTTCTACTGCAGGCTTTACGTAGTTTTCTAATAATTCTTTAACTCTTTTTACAATATCATCATCATCGGCACTTACTGTATTAGTCGCTTCTTGCTTAATATTGGCAACTTCATCTTCATTTACAACAACACCTCCATTTTCTAAATAATCTTTCAAAAATTGTTTAATGGTAGGAATAACATCTTGCCAATCTTCTGTATTAGCTGTTTTTGTTAGTGTAATAAAATTACTAGCAATAAATACACTTTTAATAAAAGGAAAACTAAAAAGTTCTTTTGCTAATGGTGAAGGACCAGCCAAAGACTCATCAGCAAAATCAATGCTTTTACCAGGATACAATAATTTGTTTGCTACAAACTTCATTGTTTCTGGATTTGGGGTCATTTCTGTATAAATACTAATGATAGGATTACCTGTTTTTATCATAACCAAAATTTTCAAATGTAAAAATAAGAAATGGGTATTTGTAAAACCTCAATGTAAGGCGGCAAATTTGCTGATAAGCCGTTTAATTTCGTTAATCGAAAAATAGAAACTATTATAAAACCCACTCAATTTCACCAAAATCAAACGAATCTTGAGCTGCATTTTTTACCTCTAAACAACCATTTATGGCTACTTTGTCAATGGTACAATAAAAATTGGCATTTCCTTTTTTAAGCTTTACTGGTTGATTTTTTTTATACAACACATTATTATAAGCAAGTAATAAAGCTTCCTGTTTTCCATTTCTTAATTCTTGATATCTGGCTTCTAATTTTTCACACAATTCTTTCGCCATTAACACAATATCAAATTGTTTTCCAGTAATTTGTTTTAACGAAACCGGATTTTTTCCATCAATTGCAAAACTGGTTTGGTTAACATTTATGCCAATACCAGCAATACACCATTTCCAATCAACACCTCTAATTACATTTTCCAACAAAATTCCTGCTGCCTTTCTGTCACGCCAATAAATATCGTTGGGCCATTTTATGGCTGTTTCGTCGCCTGCATATCGACTAAAAAAATCATAACAAGCCAATGCCACCGCAACACTAAGTCTGAATTGCTGCCCTATCATCAATGGATTTGGGTCA
>JBMLQZ010000567.1:10320-15245 GCA_049241285.1 Chitinophagaceae bacterium
AACAGCAATACAAATACTCATTAAAAACTGTTGATGTATTGATAAAAAAGAGCTATCAATAACACAAGAAAGAATAATATTTTCGCCTTTGTTCGATTGCCAAACCTTTCCATGTTGTCCTTTACCGGCAGTTTGTTCGTGAGCAAAGAAGCAATATCCATGAACAGCCAAATTAGCTTGAACCATTTCAATGGCATAACTATTGGTACTGTTAATTTCAGCAAGTTCAATAAAATTACTTCCAATTTTAGAAAATGGCTTATTGGCTGTTATAGGTAACAAAGAAGTATTATTTTTGAATAACGAAGTTAAGAGTCAATTTTTCGTAGAAAGAAAAATCTCTTATATTTAGCAAAAGGCAAAAAATTATTTCACTTTAATTTCATTATTGTTGGCAACGCTCTCTGTTTTAGAAAATCGTACAAAAAGCAACGTTAAGCTTGCAAAAAACTCTAAGTTATTTAAAACCATCATTAGTGCCATTCAAGATAAAAAAGGCGAACAAATTGTGAGTTTAGATTTGCGAAAAGTTCCTGAAGCGGTAGCAGATTTTTTTGTAATCTGTCAAGCATCATCCACTACTCAAGTAAAAGCTATTGCAGATTATGTAGAACATCAAGTAAAAGAAATTTGCAACGAGTCGCCATATAAAAACGAAGGAAAATCAACCGCTCAATGGGTTTTGGTAGATTATATCAACATTGTCATTCATGTAATGCATCCAGATGCAAGAAAATTTTATAAAATAGAGGATATGTGGAATGATGCACCTATTCAAGCACATGATTTATAGCAATATTTAACAAAATAGCATTGAACATTTAATCAGTAAAAGCATTATTAATACTATTTAGCAAGTAATTATTTTTATGGCACAAGAAGATAAACAACCTACCAAATTTCCATTTACAAATTCTGGCGACGAAAAACCATCGAGAAAACCACCTAAGTTTAATATATACTGGATTTATGCTGTAATTTTTATTGCTCTAATTGGCTCTACCTTTTTTAGCAATTTTAAACCAGATGTTGCACAAATAACCGAAAGAGAATTTATCAATGAAATTTTAGCAAAAGGCGATGTTGATAAAGTAACCTTTATAAAAAACAAAGAGGTAGTAAGGGTATTTATTAAATCTGATAGCATTGTAAAAGAGTATTATTTAAATAAGTTCAAAATAAAATACGAACCAGCAAAGGTTAAGGGCGTTCCATTATTTGAATTTAAAGTTGCCGAGGCAAAAATATTTTACGATGTTTTAGATAAGTTTTATCAAGCAAATCCAACCATGCAACGGATTTCTGTAGAAGTAGATACAGATCCAGATTGGTATGGACCAACTTCTACCATTGTTTCTATTTTAATTTTTGTTGGCTTATGGATTTTGTTAATGCGTAAAATGGGCGGTGGAGGCCCAGGTGGTGGAGGCCCAGGAGGAATTTTTAATATTGGAAAATCGAAAGCAACGTTGTTTGAAAAAGGAACAAAAGTAAACATCAATTTTGGCGATGTTGCAGGTTTAGATGAAGCCAAAGTAGAGGTAATGGAAATAGTAGATTTTCTAAAAAATCCAAAAAAATACACTGCTTTAGGCGGAAAAATTCCAAAAGGTGCGTTGCTTGTTGGTCCTCCAGGAACAGGTAAAACTTTATTGGCAAAAGCAATGGCTGGTGAAGCACAAGTACCTTTCTTTAGCTTAAGCGGTAGCGATTTTGTAGAAATGTTTGTGGGTGTTGGTGCAAGTAGAGTAAGAGATTTATTTAAACAAGCCAGAGAAAAAGCACCGTGTATAATATTTATAGATGAAATAGATGCAATAGGAAGAGCAAGGGGTAAAAATGTAATGATGAGCAACGATGAAAGAGAAAATACCCTTAACCAATTATTGGTTGAAATGGACGGTTTTGGTGGAGATACTGGTATTATTATTTTAGCTGCTACAAACAGACCAGATGTTTTAGATAGTGCTTTATTAAGACCAGGACGTTTTGATAGACAAATCAGCATTGATAAACCAGATGTAAAAGGTAGAGAAGCTATTTTTAAAGTACATCTTACGCCAATTAAAGTTTCTCAAAAATTAGATGTGCATAAACTAGCGGAGCAAACACCAGGATTTGCAGGTGCAGATATTGCTAACGTTTGTAATGAAGCGGCCTTAATTGCCGCAAGAAAAAATAAGCAAGCGGTAGAAATGATCGATTTTCAAGATGCAATTGATAGAGTAATTGGTGGATTAGAAAAGAAAAACAAAATCATTGCTCCACACGAAAAAGAAATTATTGCTTACCACGAAGCCGGACATGCTATTTGTGGATGGTTTTTAGAACATGCATATCCATTATTAAAAGTTACCATTGTTCCAAGAGGTACAGCTGCACTTGGCTATGCACAATACACACCAACAGAACAATACTTATACAATACTGATCAATTAATGGATCAAATATGTATGACTTTAGGTGGAAGAGCTAGTGAACAAATTTTCTTCGGAAAAATTTCTACAGGAGCCAGTAACGATTTACAGCAAATTACCAGAATGGCTTATGGTATGGTAACAGCATATGGCATGAGTGAAAAAATTGGTAATGTTAGTTTTTACGATCCTACTACAGAAAACTCATTTACAAAACCATTTAGTGAAGGAACCGGTAAAATTATAGACGAAGAAGTAAAAGCAATTATAGACAATGCTTATACCAAAACTTTAGCTTTATTAACAGAGAAAAAAGCAGAAGTAGAAATTTTGGCAAAAGAATTATTATCAAAAGAAGTGTTACACAAAAGTGATGTAGAAACACTAATAGGTAAAAGACCTTTTGAAGATAAAAAAATACTAGAAGCTTCTGAACCAGAAGTAGTAATTGCTCCACCAGAATCTACGATTGTACCATAACACATTTCTCCATTTTAAGAAAAAGATGGTTATAATATCTGAGTAATGCAAGAGAAAATATATTAAGCAAAATAAGACAGGCATTGGTTAATCCAGTGCCTGTTCCTTTTGCAGGAGGCAATACTAGCGATCAAGTTTTTCAGCCTTCAACACAAGAATTAGAAATTGAGTTTGCAGAAAATTTTACGAAGCTTCAGGGAAAATTTTCTTTCTGCACCAATATGGAAGAAGCTGTAGCTAACCTACAAGCATTAATTCAAGCAAGGGGTTGGAAAAAAATGTTTTGTGTAGAACAAAACCTAATTCAACAAATGCAAACAGCCGGTTTTCATCAAGCAAACAACTTTGATTTAGCCACTTGTGATGCTGCAATTACAACTTGCGAAATGTTAGTAGCAAGAACAGGTAGCATGATTTTATCATCTGCTCAAGCAAGCGGAAGAACAACTAGTGTTTATGCACCAGTGCACATTTGCATAGCTTATACTAGTCAATTGGTATACGATATAAAGCAAGCTTTGCAAAATACCAAAGCCAAATATAGCAATCAGCTTCCATCATTAATTACATTAGCAACTGGCCCAAGTAGAACAGCAGATATAGAAAAAACATTGGTAGTTGGTGTGCATGGCCCAAAAGAAGTATTTTGCTTTTTAATTGACGGTTAATTATTTCATCATAGCCAACCTAACATGAACACCATTATTGCTAACAACAAAAAAATTTATTTTTTATCAGACTTTCATCTAGGCGCCCCTAACAATCAGAAAAGCAAAGAGAGAGAGAAGCGAATTGTTCATTTTTTAAACACAATTCAACCAACAACACAAGAGTTGTTTATTGTTGGTGATATGTTTGATTTTTGGTACGAATACAAAAATGCAGTTCCTAAAGGGTTTACCAGAATATTAGGCAAACTTGCAGAATTTACAGATGCTGGTATTCCTGTACATTTTTTTGTTGGTAATCATGATATGTGGATGAGTGGTTATTTTGAAGATGAGTTAAATATTCCAGTTTATTTCCAGCCTAAAATTTTTCAATACAACGGTAAGCAATTTTATATTGGTCATGGCGATGGTTTAGGCCCAGGTGATAAGGGTTATAAATTCTTAAAAAAAGTATTTAGAAATCCTGTTTGTCATTGGCTATTTGGTTGTTTACATCCAACTATTGGTATTGGCATTGCCAATTATTTCAGTAGAGAAAGTAGAAAAAAAACAGGCATGAAAGATGAAGTGTTTATGGGTGAAGACAAAGAGTGGTTAATGATTTACAGTAAAGAAATATTGCAACATCAGCATATTGATTTTTTTGTTTTTGGTCATCGTCATTTGCCATTAAACTTACCACTTACAGCCAACAGTAAATACATTAACTTAGGTGATTGGATAATTAATTTTACTTACGCAACTTTCGATGGAACCAATATGCACTTACATAAATGGCAAGAATAAAACTATATATTATTGTACTGCTGTTTTTTAATACGTTTTTAGCAAACGCTAAAAATTATGCCGACACAACAGTTGTTAAAACACAACTTTCTAAAACATTACTCGGAAAATTTTCGAACTTTTATGTTGATAATTTTGGCAATATTTTTTTAATTACGCAAAGTCAACAAATCAAAAAATATAACGCCAATCTAGATAGTGTTGGCATATTTAACGATATTAAACGATACGGAAATATTTATAGTATTGATGTAAGTAATCCATTAAAGGCATTGGTTTATTATAAAGATTATGCAAGCATAATTGTATTAGATAGATTGTTGAATAATAGAAATAGTATAGCCTTACGACAACAAAATTTTTATCAAGTTGGTGCAATTGCACAAAGCTATGATAACAACATTTGGTTATTTGATGAGTTAGAATATAAGTTGAAAAAAATAGACGAAACAGGAAAGTTATTATTTGAATCGGCAGATTTTCGATTGGTTTTCGATAAGCCAATGCCACCAACAACTATTATTGATAACAGTGGCTTGTTGTATTTATATCATCCAAAACAAGGGTTCAC
>JBMLQZ010000567.1:15255-21911 GCA_049241285.1 Chitinophagaceae bacterium
GATTATTATGGAGCATTCAAAAAGCAATATCCAATTTATCAATGGCAACATGTACAAGTACAAGATGGATGGTTGTTGGGTTTCAATCAATCGGTTCTTTTTAAATACCAAATTCAGCAACAACAATTCCAAACAATACAATTGAATATTCCTATTGAAACAGCACAAAAAATAGTGTGGCTGCAAAATAATTGTTATATGCTTACTTCAAATGGTATATACATATACAAGGTGTTGTAAATTGCGGCATGTTTACATTTCTTAAAAAAGAGTTTTTTAATAATTCGGTTGAAACTTATTTATACGTATTTGGTGCAGTTTTATTAGCAGTTTTATTAAAAAGATATTTATCAAAATTCTTTGCTACAAGACTGTATCGATTAGTTTCAAAATCAGGAAAAACAGTTCATAAAAAGGCGTTTGTAGATTTAATAATTCCACCACTAGAAATTTTTCTGTTGTTATTTATTTCATTTGTGGCGTTTGAAAAATTAAACTTCCCAGAAACAATCAATATTAAAATTTACAGAGTTCGTTTATTTGAAATAATTGATGCTATTTCAAACATGGCATTAATTGGTGTATTTATTTGGTTGTGTATACGTGTTATAGATTTTATAGCACTGGTTTTAGAAGAAAAAGCTACACTAACAAAAGATCAATCAGATAATCAACTAATTATTTTCTTTAAAGATTTTTTCAAAGCAATTCTTATCATCATTGGTATTTTATTAATTCTTCGTTTTGCATTTAATAAAGATGTTGGTAATTTAATTACAGGCTTAAGTATTGCAGGTGCAGCCATTGCTTTAGCAACAAAAGAAAGTTTAGAAAATTTAATTGCATCGTTTATTATATTTTTTGACAAGCCCTTTACAGTTGGCGATACCATTAAATTGAACAGTTTTAGTGGAACAATAGAAAAAATTGGGTTAAGAAGCACCAGAATTCGTACAGAGGAAAAAACATATATCTCTATTCCAAACAAATTAATGGTAGATAGTATAGTTGATAATATAAGTTTACGCTCTCAAAGAAAAGGCGGGTTACAATTAGAAATTGAATTATCTACCAAAGCAAACGATGTAAAAAAGCTAATTACTGAAATTGAACAAATTTTAGCCAAACACTCACTAGTAAGTTTTACAGTTTTATTAAAAGATACAGGTAAAAATGCACATATAATTGAGGTAGATTATTTTACTAGCGTTTATCAACCAATTGAAGAGTTTAATCAATTAAAACAACTGATTAATTTAGAGATTGTAATGTTGTTAGAAGATAGTCAAATTAAATTAGCCGCTTCATCAAAATAATTATAAGAACATGCCAATTGTAGACATTCAATCTATTGTACCAATTGAAATTGTAACAGGATATTTTGCAAAATTTATTCATACAAAAGAAATGACCATTAACTTTTTAGATGTAATTGAAGGAAGCAAAATACCGTTACACAAACACGAAAACGAACAAGTAAGTTTGGTAATAGAAGGAACGTTTACCTTAATAGTAGATGGAGTTTCTTACGAATTGCAACCAGGAAAAGCAATGGTAATTCCATCGAATGTGTTACATGAAGGCATAGCAAATACCAATTGTAAATTGATGGATATTTTTTGCCCAGTAAGAGAAGATTATAAGGCATTGTCTACAAAAGAAAACGCATAAAAAAAGATGGATTCATTGAACCCATCTTTTATAAAATACTTTCTTGAATTTAATTTTATCTAGGAGGAATATTTAATGGAATGTTTCTTTTAAGCATATCGTTTTTATTGGCAATTGCCCATGCAGTGTTAAAAATAAATCGAACTCTTTTTTCCATAAGTTCAAAATTAATTTTATCTACTGTATCAGAACCTTTGTGATAATCTGCATGTACGCCATCAAAATAAAAAATAATTGGCACACCTTTTTTCGCAAAATTATAATGGTCGCTTCTGTAATAAAAACGATTAGGATCGTTCAAATCATTGTAGCGTCTGTCTAATTCCATTTTGGCGGTTATGTTTACACTATCAGTAATGGGTGTTAAGTCTGTACTTATTTTATCATCACCAATTACATACACATAATTACTTGTATCGCCTTTGTATTTAGGGTCGGTTCTTCCAACCATATCGGTGTTTAAGTTAACAGTTGTTTTTGCTAAAGGAAACAAAGGATTTTCAGCATAATATTCAGAACCCCATAAGCCCTTTTCTTCACCACTAACAGTCATAAATACAATACTACGTCTTGGTCCTTTCCCTTTTTTCTTAGCAGCAACAAATGCTTCTGCCATTTCAATTACAGCTACTGTACCACTTCCATCATCATCGGCACCATAATAAATAACAGTATCTCTTTTACCCAAATGATCGTAATGAGCAGTTAATACCACATATTCATCTTTTTTATCAGTACCTTCTAAAACAGCACAAACATTGCTACTTGCTAATTCGGTAGTTTGTTTTAATAAAGCAACATTTGTTTCGGCGTAATAAGTTGTTTTTATTACATCTTTAAAAGCATCCATTGCTAAAGTGGTGGTTCTTCCTAGTAATGAAGAAGCTACTTCTTCAGAAATAGTTCCCATAAAAAATGGTGTAGCATCGGGTTTTCTAAAGTACATGTTGGTTTTTATAGCTGTAGGAATTTTTCTAGGAAAATCTTTAGTAATAACCAATAATCCTGCTGCACCTTTCGATTTTAAATAGTTCATTTTAGTTAAACTTGCATTGGCGCTACCTTGTCTAACATTTGGAGTAGGTTTATATTCTTTAGGAGCACCTTCAATTACCACTACCACTTTTCCTTTAATATCTAAACCTGCAAAATCGTTCAAATTTGCTTTTTCATCTACTAAACCATAACCAGCAAAAACAATATTGTTTACGCTTAATTTGGTGTTTGTACTAAATTGTAATTGAAAATTAAAATCTTTATCCCAAGTAAACTGTTTGCCGTTTACAGTTAGTTTACGTTCTGCCAATTCATCTACATACACAGCATACATTTGTTGATAGCTTTCGCCATTTGCAGGCTTTAAACCCAGTTTTTTAAATTGTTGCTCAATGTAAGCGGCAGCTTTTTTTTGTCCAGGTGTTGCCGTTTCTCTTCCTTCCATTTCTGCACTAGCAACAATGGTCAATTTTTCTTTCAGCTCTTTTCCTTTAATGCTATTTGCAAAAATTGCAGCATCCTCATTTTTTTGAGCTTTTGCAAAAATTACTCCTAGCAACAATGGTGCAATAAGGATTGTTTTTTTCATAGATTTAATTTAAGTGTGGTTATGTTTTAGCGTTAAAAAATATTGTAAAAGTTGAAAATTAAGTTGTTGGTAGCATTGTTTAATAAATTATTGGATGAATGGATATAAAAATGCCTTTTTATTGAGCGAACCATATTTTTCTAGAAAAAATTAGTTGTCATGTTTTTAAACCAAGCAATACTTTTTGTACATTTATTTTATGGTAACAATAGCATTTTACAACTTAAAAGGCGGAGTTGGTAAAACAGCCTCATCTATTAACCTAGCTTATTTAGCAGCAGCAGGTGGTTTAAAAACGTTGTTATGGGATGTAGATCCACAAGGTTCTTCTTCCTTTTTTTTAGGTGCTTCATCGTCTGCAAAAAACGAGGCAAAAAAATTAATTAATAATGAAATTGATTTAGAATCTACCATACAGCCTTCTGCTTATGAAAACTTGTTTGTAATACCTTCTGATTTATCGGCAAGAAATGCAGATGTTTTACTTAACGATTTAAAGCAGTCGAAAAAAAGATTTGCGTCGTTATTATCACCGCTAAAAAAACAATTCGATTTAATTATTATTGATAGCCCACCAGGCATTTCTTTAGTGCATGATAATATTTTTAATGCTTCCGACTGGGTAATTATGCCCAATATTCCCACCACTTTATCAATTCGTTCATATGAAACCGTTACGGCATATTTTGAAGAGAATAAGCTAGATATTACTAAAATAAAATGTTTCTTTAGTATGGTAGATCATCGAAAAAATCTACATCATGAAACAATGGCTAGCTTTTATAAAGACAAAGTGTTTTTCAAAAACTATATACCATATTTAAGCGATGTAGAAAAAATGGGTATTCACGAAGCGCCTTTAGAAACCTATGCTTCTGGTAGTTATGCAGCACAATGTTATAAAGAATTGTGGAAGGAAATTAAGAAAACTTGTTTTTAATAATTATCCTTGCTGTATCAATAATTTCCATTAACCACTACCAACATGCACAAATACACAACATCTTGGCATAGCCCATCGTTAAACAAAGAAATGCCAATAGTTACATATGGCTATTATGGTTTTTGTTTATTATTAATTCCTACTGCAGCAGCAGATTATTTAGAATACGAACGCTTTCAATTAATACAATCTTTAGAACCACTCATTAATGCGGGTAAATTAAAGGTATATAGTATTGATAGCATGAATAAAGAAAGCTGGATGAATAATTCAATGATTCCAGAACACAAAGCAATAAGGCACAACCAGTTTAACCAATATGTTTTTAACGAAGTAATTCCATACATTAGAAATCAATCTGGCAATAACACATTTGTTTATACTTGTGGAGCATCGTTTGGAGCATTACATGCAATGAATTTATTTTTGAAAAGACCAGATATTATTAACGGGGTAATTAGTATGAGTGGTGTATATGACTTAACAGAATATACAAAAGGATTTTGGGACAATCAAGTGTACTACAATAGCCCATGTCACTATGTACCTAATTTAAACGATGATTGGTACATTGAAAAAATAAAAGCAAGTCATCACATTCATATTTATACAGGAAGTGGTGATCATGAAGATCCTGAAGCAAACAGACGGTTTTCTAAAATATTATGGGATAAAGGAATTTGGCACGACTTGAGCATTTGGGGAAAAGATATTAAACACGATTGGCCAACTTGGCGTAAAATGTTACCGTTTATTATAGACAATAAATTTTAACCAACATTAAGTGCCCTTATTTAAGGGCATTTTTAATAGCTGATAATTAAGGAATTCACTTAAAAACAGTTAAATTTCTAATAACCCTACAACATAAAATCCAAAAAACAGTTAATTCATAATTCATGCGTAAAATTGTACTGTTTGTGCATTAATATTACAGATAATTCTTTTTTCATTGAATCAATTACTAAGAAAACTTTGCTGCTGCATTTTGTTTAGTGTAATAATAAACACTATTCATGCACAATTTGTAACAGTAAGTGGTGTGGTATATGATATTACTGCAAGAAATCCATTAGAAGCAGTTGCAGTATTAAGCAAATCTGGACGAGGAACCATTACCGATTCATTAGGAAGATATAGTTTAACTGTTCTAGCAAAAGACTCTATTTGGTTTTCGTTAATTAATAAGTCAACCAGAAAATATGCGGTTGATACCATAACCAATTTAAGTGGATTTGATGTAAGCATTCACGTAAAAGCGGCCGAATTACCCACCGTAACTGTTAGAAATTCAAATTATAAACTAGATTCAATTCAAAATAGGAAAGATTACCAGAAGTATTTCGACTTTCAAAAACCAGGTATTAGGCTTACAAGAGCAAATGGTTACAACCCATCAGGTGGCGTAACGGTAGGTTTAGATTTGAATGAGTTTATTAATATGTTCCGTTTTCGTAGAAATAGAAATCTACAATTTTTACAAGATCGGTTAATTCAACAAGAACAAGATAAGTACATCAATTATCGATTTAACAAGGTTTTTGTTCGAAAAATTACAAAACTCCAAAGTCCTGAAATTGATACTTTCATAAAATATTATCGACCAGATTATGAGTTTTTAAAAACCATCAATGAATTAGAACTGGGCGTTTATATACAAGAGTGTTTTAAAATGTATAAGTCAAAAAAATACAAAAACAGTTTAAGAAGAAGAGAAGATTAATGCATTATTAAATTGAATTGTTCAAGTGAATGGACTGTTTACAGCAGATTCAAATATATTCGTAAAGAAAATAATAAGGAATATTTATGTTTAACAAAAGGCTTTTTGTTGTAATAGCATGTACAATCGTTGCAAATATTGTGTTTTCTCAAAGAATAGATTCAACCATGAGAAAATATGCAGAAGATTTTCAACAAGAAAAAATACATATTCATTTCGATAAGTCAATTTATAATAGAGGAGAAACCATTTGGTACAAATCTTATTTAGTAACCGGAATTGATCCATCAACTTATAGCAAAAACTTTTATGTAGATTGGTTCGATGATAAAGGAAGATTATTAAAACACACAATGGCTCCCGTTTTTGAGGCAAGTGCAAGAGGGCAATTCGATATTCCTGAAAACTACACAGGCAAAATGTTGCACGTTAAAGCATACACACAATGGATGCTAAATTTCGATACCACCTTTTTATTTCATAAAGATATTCAGTTAGATCAAACTGTTCCTTATGTAAATAAAACAGCAACTACAAAACCAATTACTTCTACACCAACAACAGATAATGCAGCAACGGCGGTCACCAATAACTCCGATAATGAAACAAAAGCTATAATTCAGTTTTTTCCTGAAGGGGGAGAATTGGTGGTGGGTGTTAGTAAAAGACTAGCTTTTTTGGTGAATAATCAATATGGATTACCAGTAAAAGCTAGTGGTGCCATAAAAAACAGT
>JBMLQZ010000568.1:0-3536 GCA_049241285.1 Chitinophagaceae bacterium
CTACAGTAATGAATTTACTCATTATTCTTTTTGGAATTGTGGGTTACACATTTTTGGCTGTAAGAGAATATCCAGCAATTGATCCTCCTACTATTAATATTCGTACCAGTTATGCAGGTGCTAATTCTGATATTATTGAAAGCCAAATTACAGAACCACTAGAAAAAGCAGTTAATGGAATTCCAGGAATTAGAACCATTACCTCATCTAGCTCACAAGGCAATAGCAATATTACCGTTGAATTTAATGTTGGAGAAAATTTAGAAGCGGCAGCAAACGATGTAAGAGATAAAGTAAGCCAAGCTACTAGAAACTTACCTCAAGATGTAGATGCACCACCAGTAGTTTCTAAAGCAGATGCCAATAGCGATTTTATTATTTTATTAGCCCTACAAAGCCGTAGTAAGGGATTAATGGAATTAAGCGAATATGCAGAAAATGTGTTGGTAGAACGTTTACAAACTATACCAGAAGTAAGTGGTATTAATATGTTGGGATTGAAAAGACCTTGTATGCGTATTTGGATTCAACCCGACAAAATGAACGCTTACAATATTGCGTTTAGCGACATCAGAACAACTTTAAATAAAGAAAATGTAGAAATTCCATCTGGTAAAATATATGGTAACAACACAGAACTAACCATTAAAGCATTAGGAAAACTTAGTACAGAAAAAGATTTTAATGAACTTATTTTGAGAGAAGATGCAGCAGGTATTGTTCGCTTAAAAGATGTTGCAAGAGTAGAATTGAGTCCAGAAAATGATGAATATAGCTGGCGTATTAATGGTGTAAGTGCCGTTGGTTTAGCAATTATTCCTCAACCAGGAGCTAATTACATCAATATTGCTGATGAGTTTTATAAACGTATTGATGATATTAACAAAACCCAAAAAGGCGATTTTGTTCTTACTCCATTAATTGACATTACAAAAAATGTAAGAAAAAGTATTATTGAGGTTGAAGAAACCTTATTAATATCTTTTGGATTGGTGGTATTGGTAATCTTCTTTTTCTTCCGAAATTTCTTAATTGCAATAAGACCATTAATTGATATTCCTATATCATTAATTGCTACTTTTTTTATTATGTATGTAGCAGGTTTTTCTATTAATGTATTAACCCTATTAGGCATTGTTTTAGCCACAGGCTTGGTAGTTGATGATGGTATTGTTGTTACAGAAAATATTTTTAGAAAATTAGAAGAAGGGCTTCCTATACGTAAAGCGGCTTTAGAAGGTAGTAAAGAAATTTTCTTTGCGGTAATTTCTACTTCAATTACACTAGCTGTAGTGTTTTTACCTGTAATTTTCTTACAAGGCTTTGTAGGTAGTTTATTTAGAGAATTTGGTATTGTAGTATCGGCTGCAGTGTTAATTTCTGCATTTGTATCGCTTACAATTACACCGGTGTTAAATGTTGTTTTACATAGAAATAAAGCTGGTCATGGATGGCTATACGACAAAACTGAACCATTTTTTACTGGCATGGAAAATGGATACAAAAGAATGTTAGTTGGTTTTATGAAAGTACGTTGGTTGGCTTGGGTAATGATTGCAATTTGTGCTGGCATTATTTATTTTATTGGAGGAAGCTTACAGTCAGAATTGGCTCCATTAGAAGATAGAAGTAATATCCGTTTTCAAATGTCTGGACCAGAAGGTGCTAGTTATGAGTACATGTATAAAACTGGTGATAAAATATTGAATTATTTAATTGATTCTGTTCCAGAAAGAGATTTTGCTTTTATGGCTGTACCTGGTTTTAGCAGTGGTGGCGTGAACAGTGGTACTGGTAGAATTAAATTGATTGATCCTGAATATAGAACCAAAACACAAAGCGAATTAGCCAAAGAATTAGCCAAAAAACTTGCAAGATTTAATCAGGTAAGAATTTTTCCGGTTGAAGAACAAACAATATCCGTTGGTTTAAGTAGTAGAGCTTCTTTACCTGTTCAATTTATTTTACAAAATCTAGAATTCGATAAATTAAAAACTGTAATTCCAAAATTTTTAGAAGAAGCAAGAAAAGATAAAACCTTTCAAAATGTAGATGTTAACCTAAAGTTTAATAAGCCCGTTTTAGAGTTAAGAATTGACAGATTAAAGGCCAGAGATTTAGGATTAAATATTAGCGATGTTGCTGATGTTGTTCAAAGTGCTTTCAGTGGTAGAAGGTTATCGTATTTTATTATGAATGGAAAACAATACGAAGTGATTAGTCAGGTTGAATATAAAGACAGGCAACAACCAAATGACATTAGCAAATTATATGTAAAAAATAGTAGAAACGAAAGCATTCCTTTAACCTCAGTGGTAAGTTTACAAGAAAACTCTGAACCACCAACATTATACCATTATAATAGGTTTAAGGCGGCAACTATATCTGCATCATTGGCAGATGGTAAAACTATTGGTGATGGCGTAAAAGCCATGCAAAACATTGCTAAAAAACTATTAGACCCAACTTTTCAAACCGGTCTTAGTGGACCTTCAAGGGATTTTGCAGAAAGTTCTTCTAACACAACTTTTGCTTTAGGCTTGGCATTGTTACTCATTTATTTGGTTTTAGCAGCTCAATTCGAAAGTTTTAAAGACCCTTTCACCATCATGTTTACGGTTCCTTTAGCATTAGCAGGAGCATTATTAAGTTTATGGATATTTGACCAAACAATCAATATTTTCTCTCAAATTGGTATGATTATGCTTATTGGCTTGGTAACTAAAAATGGAATTTTAATAGTTGAATTTGCTAATCAAAAAAGAGAATTTGGATTGCCCAAAAAACAAGCGGTAATTGATGCAGCGGCTCAACGTTTACGACCAATATTAATGACTAGCCTTGCTACAGCGTTAGGTGCATTGCCCATTGCATTAAGCATTGGTGCAGCAAGTACCAGTCGTATTCCTTTGGGTATTGTTATTGTTGGAGGAATTTTATTTTCTTTATTATTAACGCTATTTGTAATACCTGCCATTTATTCGTATATCAGCAGTAAACATGAAGCTAAAAAAATAGAAATAACAGAATAATCGTAAATTTTTAAGAATAAATTTTTGTGGGAATAATTGCTTCAATAGAAAAGAATTACATTTTTTGCGTAAACTGGTTACTAAAAATGGTAGATTTATTTACATGAAAACAAATAACTTGCAACTATGCAATATTACGGTT
Source organism: Chitinophagaceae bacterium (assembly GCA_049241285.1). Taxonomy (GTDB): domain Bacteria; phylum Bacteroidota; class Bacteroidia; order Chitinophagales; family Chitinophagaceae; genus Parasediminibacterium. The sequence goes on from JBMLQZ010000568.1 coordinate 3,175, forward strand.
AGGTTAACAGTAACGAATAATTAAATAATATTTGTTTGTTTTTCCGTTTATTTGTAATCATTGTTTAACACAACAGCTTGCATAGAAAATCATTACATGAATTATACAATTAAACAACAGGATAAGTATAAATTTATTGAGGAAGGAACCGGTGAAACCCTTTTGCTGTTGCATGGGCTTTTTGGTGCATTAAGTAATTTCCAAGATTTAATTGAGCATTTTAAACATCAATACAAAGTTGTCGTTCCAATTTTACCACTTTTAGATTTAGATATTTTTCATACCACGGTAAGTGGTTTAGAAAAACATGTACATGGTTTTATTGAAACAAGAGGATACAATAATATTCATTTAATGGGTAA
>JBMLQZ010000569.1:0-1129 GCA_049241285.1 Chitinophagaceae bacterium
CATTACTTAACCTTTCAGCTAAAAATCTTTGAGCGTAAATAGCTTTTTTATTAGAAAATAAAAACCAATAATCTATTATACAAAGCGTTGCTAAAGCAATTACTGATAGTTCAGGAATAATACCTAACCATGCAAAAAAGAATTTACACAAAAACAATAACATGCAAATGCAGATAGCCGTATAAAAACGATTTGTTGCAAATAATGGAAGAATATAATTTTTAAAAGATAGCATTCAATAAAAATGAATAATACAATTGAAATTGATGGAATTTATTAGTGTTTGTACCTTATCTAGGCACTTCAATTTTTTTAATAATGGTATCAATTACTTGTTTAGTGGTTACACCTTCCATTTCTTTTTCTGGTGTTAATATAATACGGTGGCACAATACAGGGTGTAATACGGTAATTACATCGTCTGGTGTAACAAAGTCTCTTCCTTGCATTGCTGCAAAAGCTTTAGATGCTTTTAAAATAGCCACACTTGCCCTTGGTGAAGCACCTAAAAACAACGATTTGTTATTTCTGGTTTCTTGAATAAGTGAAGCAATAAAATGCAATACTTTTTCTTCAATATGAACTTTTGAAACCAAAACTCTATAAGCCTGAATAGCTTCTGCTGTTAATATGGGTTGAACTTCTTTTGAAAAATGAGTGGTAATGCCTTTATCAGCATGTTGTAATATCAATAGTTCTTCTTCAATGTTAGGATAGCCTACTTCAATTTTAAATAAAAATCTGTCTAGTTGTGCTTCTGGTAAACGATAGGTTCCTTCTTGCTCAACAGGATTTTGAGTAGCTAAAACAATAAAAGGTTCACTCATGGTAAAGCTAACTCCATCGTTTGTAATTTGCTTTTCTTCCATTACTTCAAATAGAGCAGCTTGTGTTTTTGCCGGTGAACGGTTTATTTCATCAATTAAAACTATGTTACTAAAAATAGGTCCTTTTTTATAAGTAAATCCGTTTGTTTGAGGGTTAAATACATTGGTTCCTAAAACATCGCTTGGCATTAAATCTGGGGTAAACTGTATACGGCTAAATGGAACACTAATACAACGTGCAATAAGTTTTGCGGCTAAAGTTTTTGCAACACCAGGAACGCCTTCAATTAGTACATGCCCCT
>JBMLQZ010000570.1:0-1048 GCA_049241285.1 Chitinophagaceae bacterium
CCCCATAAGTCTAAAAGCTTTAAACATCGTCACTCAATAATTTTATTTAAATGTGCATAAGCACCATATTGTGCAAGTGTTACATCATGACTTCCACCTAAAATCACTACTTTTTTTCCCATATCAATCAACTCACTTGCAACTGTTTTTAAAGCTGCATAAGAATCTTGAATAGTAGCACCTACTTTAATATTTCCTACATCGGCTATAATAACTTCTTTATGCCAATAATACAATTCATAAAATGCAGCTCTTACAGCATTGGGTGCATCGGTATTATTATTACCGCCCATTCCCCTCATTTCGCCACAACCTATTAATACCAAATCTGCATCTGTTACATCTGGAAATTCTTCTTCATACACTAAAATATGCTTACCTAATTGGGTGTCTTTATATCCTTCATCATTACTTAGTTCATAACGATTAATGGGTTCTAAAAAATCAATAATTGTATGTATGCTCATGCAGGTTTGGTTTGTAAAAAACATTTTATAATACAATAAATAACGAAAAAAGAACCGTTAAATTGTAATTATTGCTGCTATTCATGATAATTTATAGATAAATGATTTGATAGAAAAAGTAGAATGCTTGTTAAATGTTTTAACCCGCTATTAACCATTAGCAATATATTTTTGTAACAACTGTTTATGCGATTATTCATTTGTTACATACTATTCATTTTAAGTGGTTTTGCTAAAGCTCAAAACTCAACGGTTCAACTACCAAATGGCATAACCGTTCAAGATAATTTGAATAGAAATGATAGCAAGAACAATATTTTACAAAAAGGAGAAAGTATTGCTAATAAAATAAAAAACAATCTATTTATTCAAGTATCCATCAATAAAAAAAAGGTAGTTGTTGGGGAACCAATTTTGGCAACTTATTTACTTTGTACAAGACTTGAATCGAACTCTAAATTGCTTTCGCCTCCAGAATTTACAGGTTGCAGTGTTATAGAAATGACCACAGAAAATTTATATGCCACTATTGATACCATTAATGGCAAAACTTATAAAAGGAATTAAAAGTGATCATTATG
>JBMLQZ010000571.1:0-1731 GCA_049241285.1 Chitinophagaceae bacterium
AGTTGTGGTTTTACCTGCATCAATGTGAGCAGCAATACCAAAGTTGCGTTGAAATTTCAAGTCCGCCATAACTGTATTGTTATTTGTATTTGTGTAAATTTTTGAGTGATAAAACCAGCTTTTACCTCTTTGTTTAGGCATCCGTTGCGTCGCACTCTTGTACGCTTTGTTCGCTATGGAGCAGGCACACCCTATTTTTTCGAGCCGCAAAGGTAGGGATTTACCACATTGAAAAAATTAACACCCACAATAAATAATTATCAATATAATATACACAATCTCAATACTTTATCCTTCTATTTCTATAAATAACACCTAATAAATTAAAAATCAATCAAAACTTACCTCAAATAGGCAAAACTGCTTCCTTACATTTGCAGCAGAAAACTGTAGTCTTTATATCTTTTCTATAGAGTCAAAAAACAAAATCGTTATTCATAAAACAACATCATCATATTCATTTACCAATGGAAATAACCGTAAAAACAGCCGAACAATTACGCCTAACAGCAGCCGAATTTGAACTAATCAAACAAAAACTTGGCAGAACACCCAATTTTACAGAATTGTGTTGCTTTAGTGCAATGTGGAGCGAACATTGTAGTTACAAAAACAGCATTAAATGGCTAAAAACATTACCAAGGGATGGCGGTAAAATGTTGGTTGCTGCTGGTGAAGAAAATGCTGGCTTAATGGATATTGGCAATGGTTTTGGCGTTGTTTTTAAAATAGAAAGCCACAATCACCCAAGTGCTTTAGAACCATTTCAGGGTGCTGCAACAGGCGTAGGTGGTATTCAAAGAGATATTTTTACAATGGGTGCAAGACCCATTGCTTCTTTAAATAGTTTACGTTTTGGTAATTTAAAAGATAAAAAAACACAACATTTATTAAAAGGTGTAGTACATGGTATTGGCCATTATGGCAACTGTTTTGGTGTACCAACAGTAGGTGGTGAAGTATATTTTGAGGATTGTTACCATACCAATCCTTTAGTAAATGCTATGAGTGTAGGTATTGTAGAAGTGGGTAAAACCGTTTCTGCAACTGCAGTTGGAGAAGGAAATCCTGTATTTTTTGTAGGTAGTGCTACTGGTAAAGATGGTATTGGTGGTGCAAGTTTTGCAAGTGCAGATATTACCAACGACAGTGTTCAAGAATTACCAGCAGTACAAGTTGGTGATCCTTTTCAAGAAAAGAAATTATTAGAAGCTTGTTTAGAAGTGTTAGAAACGGGTGCTGTTGTAGGCATGCAAGATATGGGTGCAGCTGGCATTATTTGTAGCACAGCAGAAATGAGTGCAAAAGGTGGTGTAGGTATGAATATTTATCTAGACAAAGTACCAACTCGCCAAAAAGATATGAAAGCTTGGGAATTGTTATTAAGCGAAAGCCAAGAGCGTATGTTAATGGTGGTTGAAAAAGGAAAAGAAGATGCAGTATTGAAAGTATTTGAAAAATGGGATTTAAGTGCTAGTAATATTGGTGAAGTAACCAATGACGGCTTATTGAATTTTTACATGCATGGACAATTAGAAGCAGTTGTTCCTGCTGAAGAATTGGTACTAGGTGGTGGTGCTCCTCAATACACAAGAGATTACACAGAGCCTGCATATTTTTCAAAAATTGCTCAATTTAATATAGACTCAATTGCAGATATTACAGATAATGAAAGTCTGCAATCTACTGTTGAAGCATTAATTCAAATACCGAATATTGCCAGCAAACGCT
>JBMLQZ010000572.1:0-12012 GCA_049241285.1 Chitinophagaceae bacterium
TGGTAACCTGTCATTCCAGTATTAAAGCAAATTTCGCCAGTAGTAGTACCTATTTTTCCGAAAGCTTTTCCTTTAAGAACATAACCATCGGCTAAAACCAAAATGGCTTGTTGTTGTGTATGTGGCATGATGCATTTGTAATTTGCTGCAAAAAAACAATTTTTTAAGCATTAAGGCAGTTTTTTCTTTACTCATTCAACATTTTACAATATTCTTTGTACAAATTTTAAGAAAATAATAGTAGCTATAGTAAAGCATTCATTTGACAGAAAAAGCGTTTTGTACTGCATTATTTAAGTTTAAGAATAGAATAAAATGATTTACAATTAATTATATATTCAATTCAATCATTTATGTTTCAAAATGGTCACGCTAATTCTATTCTTCTGAAATGATTGAATGGTATCAAAAGAAACATGAATTGTGGATAATTCTTTATCAGACAAATTAAAAACTGTTGAAACAAATACATATTTACTTGTATCGGTAAATGCAGTAAAACTCCTTTGATCGCCATTTAAACTTACATCGTCAATTGTTGATTCATTAGGGAAAAATGTTGCCACTTGTTCTATAGGGATATTCTTTTCATCGAGATATTGAATCGCTTTTTCTCTTAATGAAAAATAAGGCATATGGGCTAAAGAAGCATCCCAACCTTGAGCAAAATCTGTAGGATAAATCCACAAATTGCCCGTAAGCAAAGCCACCAATAAAAAACCATAAAATTGTTTGAAATAAGGATGCTGTTTAATGATTTCAAAAGCCAATAAAATACTTGCTAAATAAGCCACAATAAAATACCGATGCCCCATTTCATTAGTAGAAAATATACTTACAACAATTATGAAAAAAGTTCCGCAAATTGCTAATAACAGCAAGGTTTTCACAGACTTTTGTTGCAACCATTTTCTTTGCCAAAAAAGGAAAAAAGCTAGTAGAAGAAAAACAAAACATCTACCAAAATCTGCAAATCGTTGTGTCAACACAATGATATTTCTTCCAAATTCTTTCAAGGTTACAAAATGCCATAAATGAGCCCACGGAGATTGAGGATGTGTTTGCAACCAACCTTTTGTGGTTAATCGCCAGATGATATATACGAAAGCAGGTGTGGCAGCAATGACATAAATTAAAATTGTTTTCCTAGAAAAAAAAGAAATCAAACTGCGTTTTTCTATGATAGTATGCAACAAAAAATCAAATAAAGCTAGCCCTGCAAACAACATCATTCCTCTGTAAGTTACAATTCCTAAAAAAGCAAGCGACAAAGCTTTGAAAATATTTTGTTTGTAGAATATGGCATTTAACCCTAAAAAAAAGAAAAACAATTGGATAACTTCTGGATTAATCAACACCAACTGAGCCATGAATGTTGGATCTACAATCAATAAGCAAAACGCCAATCTTTGATAAATGACTTTGTCAGAAAAAAAAGAAACGAACCGCCACAATTGTAATAACAAACCAAACAAAAAGGGCAACATAACTAAATGGCTAACCCATAATGATTTACCAAACAGCTTCCATCCTAATGCTTGTATAAAAGCTAGAAATGGTGGATGACCAGGATCGAAACTATCAGGAATAGTCCAATTAAATAATCCATTTTTATATATATGATTGCCCATTTTAGATGCAAACAACACATTATCCCAAAACATGCCTTCTTCAATGGAAATAAAAAATAAAACCAACGATAATAGTGTTAAAAACACCATTTTGTTGGTTTTACCAATGACTATTTTGTTAGCTGTTAATGCATTCATTTGCAACAGAATGGTTGTAATTATTAACTAACAGTTGCACCACAACCAATAGCTGTTTCTGGATTTATAAAATGCAATTTGCCATTATCTTCTGCCATTAAAATCATTCCGTTACTTTCAATACCTCTCATTTTTCTAGGTGCTAAGTTGCACACCACTGTTACTTGTTTACCTACGATTTCTTCTGGCTTAAAATGCAAAGCAATTCCACTAACAATTGTTCTTGTTTCAAAACCAAGGTCTACTTGCAGTTTTAAAAGTTTATCAGCTTTTTCTACTTTTTCGGCCGCAACAATAGTACCTACACGTAAATCAATTTTTGCAAAATCATCAAAAACAATTTCAGATTTTACAGGTGTATGTGTAGATTTTACTTCAACAGCATTTGATTCGTTTGTTGGTTCTTGAATAGGATTCATTTTTACAGATTTTGCTTTTAATTTTTCTAGCTGAACATCTATTTCTTCGTTCTCAATTTTTCTAAATAATAATTGTGGTTCTCTTAAACTATAACCAACACTTAACAACTTCATGCTACCTGCATTTTTCCATTCTAATATTCTATTTGTAACCTTCATCATGTGCATTAACTTTTTAGCAGTAAAAGGCAAGAAAGGATGTAAGAGAATGGTAAGATTAGCAGTTAATTGTAAGCAAATATGTAAGCAATTATCAATAGCTTGTTGAGCTGCCAGTGTAGGTTTGCCATTTTCATCAACTTGTTTTGCAACAATCCAAGGTTCTTTTTCTTGCATATAACGGTTACCCAACCTTGCAAGGTCAATTACTTCAAACAATGCATCTCTAAACTTATATTCTTCTAAATAAGCTTCAACTGTTGCTTTTTTGGCAGCAATAGCGGTGATGATATTCTTATCTTTTTCATCAATTAAATCGTTATGAAAAACAGGCACTTTACCAACACAAAGCTTATGCATTAATACAAAAGTTCTATTCACAAAATTTCCTAAAATATCGCTCAATTCACTTTTGTAAGATTGATGAAAACCTTTCCAAGTAAACTCACTGTCTTTCGTTTCAGGAGCAATAGCGGTAAGATAATAACGTAAAGCATCAGCCATTTGTCCACCACCATTTTCTGGCTTTACCCAATCGTTAATATAATCATCCATTTCAATGCTCCATCCTCTACTTGTACTCATTTTGTCTCCCTCTAAATTCATAAACTCGTTAGCAGGAACATTTTCTGGCAAAATATTACCATTCAAACGCAGCATTACCGGAAAAATGATACAATGAAATACGATATTGTCTTTACCAACAAAATGTACCAATTTAGTATCAGCATCAAACCAATAAGGTTTCCAATCTTTATCGTTTTCAATAGCCCATTGTTTGGTAGCACTGATATAACCAATAGGAGCATCGAACCAAACGTATAACACTTTACCCGGCTCACCTTCTACTTTAATGCCCCAATCTAAATCTCTAGTTACGGCTCTTGGTTGTAAACCACCATCAATCCAACTTTTACATTGCCCAACTACACTTGTACGCCAATCGTTTTTATGATCTTCTAAGATCCATTTACGCAAAAATTCTTCATGTCTATTAAGTGGTAAATACCAATGTTTTGTTGCCTTTTTTACGGGAGTATTTCCACTTAAAGTACTCACTGGATTAATCAACATTTCTGGACTTAAACTGCTACCACATTTTTCACATTGATCGCCAAAAGCATTTGGATTGGCACACACAGGACAAGTACCTTTAATATATCTATCGGCTAAAAAAGTTTGTGTAGCCTCATCAAAATATTGTTCAGTTTCTTTTGCTTCTAAATCGCCATTAGCGTTTAATTTATTGAAAAATTCTTGAGCCGTTTCATGGTGTAAAGGAGCAGAAGTACGATGATACATATCGAACTCAATTCCTAAATCTTTAAAATTTTGCTCAATTATAGGATGGTATTTATCAATGGTAGCTTGAGCTGTAGTTCCTTCTTTCATTGCCTGAATAGGAATAGCAGTACCATGTTCATCGCTACCACAAACAAACACAACATCACGTTGTTGGGCTTTTAAGTAACGAACGTAAATATCAGCAGGCAAATATGCACCTGCTAAATGACCAATATGTTTTAATCCATTTGCATACGGCAAAGCCGCAGTAATTAAATATCTTTTAGGATTTGTATTCATTTTTTTGAAACCAGCTTTAAGTTCATTAATCAACATCGTTGCAAGTATATACTGAATGTATGAAGTACCTACTTGTACGCCTTTATTGCAATGGAGCAATAGTAAGGGCTGCAAAAGTAAGCAATTGCAGCTAAGGCTAAATTGAAGGAATAAAAAGAGGCTATTTGTACATAAAATTATTCAGCAACACATAGTAATTTTTGAGAAAATATACCATTACATTCTACATATATTGTGTATTTACCTTTTGGCAATTTTACCATTCCATTCCATTGATATTGCATGTATTTCTGATTTACCTCTTTGGGCAATTCAATCAAATCAGTGGTAATATCTGCATCTATTTTTTGATCGCTTTCAACATATAGTTTTATTGCATCTTTTTGGAGAACATTTTGATGCATTATTAACAATTTCAGTTTTATAAGTCCAGCAGGTAACAGAACTTCTTTCTGCAACAAATCATTCACATTTTTGGTTGGCTGCATCCATATTATTTGTGTGGGTAAATAGAATGCTTGCGAATTTTTCTCGGCTTTTTTAGCAGCTTCTGCATATTGAAATACTGGTTGAAATGTAGGTTTTGCATGCAACAACATATTATTTTCATCCATTAAAGCTTCTTTAATGTTACCCATCATAAAATTTGCGTAACCTTTAAGATTATACACTTCAGAACTAGTAGAGTCAATTTTCAAAAAAGCATTACAATCATCAATAGCTTCTTTGAACAAACCTTTTTTCAATAACAAAAATGCTCTATTTAAGTGCAAATGCTCATTATTAAAATTGGAGTTTTTGAAAGCAATATCAATACACTCTAACGCCTTATTATTTTGCTGATGCAATGCATACAAATTGGCATTTTGAAAACAGTTATATGCCTTATTGATGGGTTGAAGATATTTTTTTGATTCATCTTCTTTCCCCAAAAACCACAAACACAAGCCCCAATTAGCTAAAGCAAATTGATTATTAGGGTTTACAGATAATGATTGTTGAAAACAAGAAATAGCTTCATGATATTTACCTAAACGCATTAAAAAAGCACCTTTTTCTGTAAAAGCATCATAATAAGTATTTGCCCAATTATCTTGCTGTTTCAATGCAGGAATTTGTTTCCATTTTGGAGAAAAATTCATTATGCCTTTTGCATGTCCATACAATTTCACATCGTTTGGATCTTGCAATATTGCTTCATTATAGTGCATGATAGCATTTTGATAATCACCCAATTCTTCATACAACAATGCCAATCCCGTATTTACAAACGAATGAAAGTTATCATCTAGATCTAGCACCTTCTTAAAATCAGCCATTGCATTATCGTACATTTTTAAATGTTGATAAACGATGGCTCTATTGTTAAATGCACAAGCATATTTAGGCCTACTTTCTAATACTTTGTTGTAATCGGCTATAGAAGCTGTATAATTTTTTAGTTTATCATTGGCATAACCCCTAGAAAAATAAGAACTACTATTAGGCTTTATGGCAATTGCTTTATCAATCAGTGCAAGTGCCTTATCATAGGTTTTGTTTTCAATGTAAACATCAATCAGTTTTTCATATGCTTTTAAAAAATCTGGTTTTAACAGTATGGCCTGTTGCAAATCCTCAATAGCCGATATTTCTTGTTGGTTTTGAATTTTTTCAAGAGCTGATTTGTATAAAGACTGGTGATTTTGGGCCCAACATAACTGTGTAGCAACAAAACAACCAAATAAAAAAAAGTAAAATGATTTATATCTATAAAGCATAAGCATCATTTTTAATACAATCAAATATAATTGATTAAAGTGCATACAGAAATGGCATTTAAGAATGATGACAAAATTTTATTGAATAGAAAAAAGCATTGTTTAATATTGTTGCATGATTACAATTCCTCCATATTTAAAAAAGGGTGATACTATAGGTATTGTTTGCCCTAGTGGATACATGCCTATTGAAAAAGCGAAAACTTGTATTGAAACTCTAGAAAAATGGGGATTTAAAGTAAAAATAGGTGCTACCTTAGGTAGTCAATTTCATTATTTCAGCGGAACTGATAAAGAGCGTTTACAAGATTTACAATCGATGCTTAATGATAATAGTATTAAAGCTATTTTGTGTGGAAGAGGTGGCTATGGATTAAGCCGTATTATTGATAAAATAGATTTTCAGAAATTCAAAAAAAATCCTAAATGGATTATTGGATTTAGTGATATTACGGTATTGCATGCACATATTTTTCAGCATTTTGAAATAGCTAGTTTACACGCTCCTATGGCTGCTGCATTTAATGATGGAGGCAACGAAAATGAATATACCCAATCTGTATACAGTGCTTTAACAGGTGTTAGTTGCAACTATGAATGCAGCCCACACAAAATGAACAAACTAGGCACTTGTGAAGGAGCATTAATTGGTGGCAATTTAGCGATGATTGCCCATTTAATTGGCTCACATAGTAGTTATAAAACCAGACATAAAATTTTGTATATAGAAGATGTAGGCGAATATTTATATAATATTGACAGAATGATAATACAGCTAGAAAGAGCTGAAATTTTCAAACACTTAAAAGGCTTAATTATTGGTGGCTTTACCGATATGAAAGATACTACTACACCTTTTGGCATGGATGTTTATAATATTATTCACCAGCATATAAAAGATTTAAAAATTCCAATCTGTTTCAATTTTCCTATTAGTCATGATACTGAAAATGTAGCCATTAAAAATGGAGTAATACATACACTTTCTGTGCAAAAAGATACGGTTACTTTAATTGAAAACTAGTTAAAAGAAAGTTTGTAGTTCTATAAATCTGGTTGCAATTTTTTTGAAACGGTAAAATAAAAAGTGGCACCTTGATTTTCTTCAGATTTAACCCAAATTGCTCCTTGATGTTTCTCTACAATTTTTTTACAAATTGCTAAACCAATGCCTGTACCTGAATAAGTATTATTGGTAGATAATCGGGTAAACACATCAAAAATTCTTTCTTGAAATGCTGGTGGAATTCCAATACCATTATCAGTTATAGAAAATAAATAAGCATTTTCTAGTTCTTCTACAAGTAGTTTAACCTTTGGTATTTCATTTATTTTTTTAAACTTAATTGCGTTGCTAATTAAATTTTGTAATAAACGCATTAATGGAATAGAATGTGCACATATAATCAGGCGATTAGGCATTGTTACAATTAATTCTGCCTCGTTCTCAAAAATTTGTTTGTATAGATTTTGCTTTACTTCTTTTACAACTGCATGAACATCAACTAATTCTAGTGGCGTTTTTTCTCTTCCAATTCTAGAATATTGCAACAAGTCTTTAATAAGTGCTTGCATTCTTTTACCGCCATCTAAAGCAAAGTGTAAATAACTACTTGCCTTTTCATCAAATTGATGACCATATTTTTTTTGAAACAATTCTAAAAAGCCAGTAACCATTCTTAATGGTTCATTCAAATCATGTGAGGCCACATAATTAAACTGTTCTGCTGCAATATTTGCCTCTATTAATTCTTTTTTTTGTTTATCTAGCAATTGATTTAACTGAATAAGCTCGTCCTCTTTCCTTTTAATTTCAGTAATATCTTGTAATGTAGATAGCACTAGTTTCTCATCATCTACATCATCAAAAATTACTCCATTTAATAATAAAGTACATATGCTTCCATCTTTTCTATAATATCGTTTTTCATAAGGTCCGTATTTTCCATTTGTTGCTAAACTTAGCAACTGTTCGTTATCTGCTGCTTCTGCTCCTTCAACAGAAATACCTCTAAAAGTAAGTTGTTCAAATTCAGCTTTTGTGTATCCTAATTTATCCAAAACCGAATCATTGAATTCTAGTAATGTTCTGGTTTTATAATTTACCAATGAAACACCTACTGGCAGCAATTCATATAGCTTTTTATACTTTATTTCACTTCTATAATAATCAAGCTCAATTTGCTTTTGTTGAGTAATATTTTCAGCGACAATGATAATTCCATTAACCAATTGATTTGTACTATAACTTGGTTGCAATTGAATTTTTAACCAAATAATTGTACCATCATTTTTATTGAATTGTCTTTCGAAACTTAAGTATTCTTTCTCTTGAATAATTGACTGAAAAACAGATATCCATTCTTCGGTGAAATAAGGAGTGATGTTAAGAAAATCTTGTCCTGATAAATTTGTAGCACTTAATGAAAAAGATGTATTCCATTTTTCAGAAGCAAACTGGTATTTGTAATTAATATCAATCAATGCCCATTCAATTGGCAAGGATTTGAATATTGATTGAAAATCATAAGAAAAGGTAACATTCATACGAAAAGCCGTTAATTAGTGGTTAGTTACAATAATAGGGCAAAAACATATTTTACCCATATAAATGGCAATAAATACAACTTTTTTATGCCAAATAAATAAAACATTCAATAGTTAGGAAGCTGATACTGCTTATAAATATTTTATTTGCTGACGCTTATTTAAAACTCTTTTTTCGAAATGCGTTTTATTTTATTAATTATAACACTATTTACTTACAGAAAAAATAAACGTAGAACCTTCACCCACAACAGAGGTAACTGAAATTTGACCATGATGTCTTTCAACAATTTTTTTACAAATTGCTAAACCAATGCCTGTACCAGAATAAGCAGATTTGTTGTGCAATCTTTGAAAAATAATAAATATTTTCTCATAGAACTTTTCTTCAATACCAATACCATTATCTTTTACAGAAAACCTCCATTCTTTTTCATCTTCTTCAGCAGTTACATGAATTACTGGTGACTGATCTGGATGCTTATATTTAATGGCATTACCCACTAAATTTTGTAATAATTGAGTCATTTGAGAACGAATTGCCTTAATTGTTGGCAATCCTTCAACATGAATAATTGCTCCTTCATTTGCAATGCTATGAGTTAAGTTTAACTTTACATCTCTCATCACTTGCATCATGTCAACTTCTGCCCTGCTATCTTTTGTAGTATTTACTCTAGAATATTCTAACATATCCATTATCAATCGCTTCATTCTTTCAGCTCCATCTACAGCAAAATGAATATATTCATTGGCTTTAGAATCTAAATTAGGAGCATATTTTTTTTGTAGCAATTGTAAAAAACTACTCACCATTCTTAAGGGTTCTTGCAAATCATGAGAGGCTATGTATGCAAATCTCTCTAATTCGGTATTTGATATTGCTAATTCTTCAGCTCTTTTTTCTAATGCTATATTTAATTTGGTAAGTGCATATTCATTTTCTTTCAATAGGGTAATATCTTGCATAGCACCAATCATACGAATTGGCTCTTGATGATTATCGAAAATAATTTGGCCTTTATCTTGAAAATATCTGTATTCACCTGAATGGTTCATAAAGCGATATTCGTCTGTCCAATCTTGTATTCCAAAATGAATATGCTCTGATAATTTTGTTAGTACACGTTCTTTATCTTCAGGATGAATTTTTTCTATCCACCAACTATCTGGTGTTTCAATTTCAGGATAGCCAAGAATTTTTACAAGCACATTATTCCATGAAGTAACATCTGTTCTAAAATTATAATCCCATATTATATCATTGGTGGCTTCTGCAACAATATTGTATCGTTCATTACTTAACAGAATTGCTTCTTTAGCAAAAATATTTTCTATGATATTCTTTAGAATATTTTCACCTCTTTCAATGGTTAAAAGTTCTGCGTTTTTGGGTTGTTTTATGGTATTATAATAAATTCCAAATGTTGCAAGCACCTGATTATTGCTGTCAATTATTGGGTAAGACCAACATGCTTTTAATCCATATGACAGAGGATATTGTTTGCTATTTGCCCAAAGAGGATCATTTTCAATATCTGATACAATAACACTTTCTTTTAAATATGCTGCAGTTCCACAAGAACACTGACCATAACCAATTGGCAAACCTTTAATCAAATTACTATAATCAACCGGTAAATTTGGCGAAACCCAATGATACAAGAGGTTATCTTTAGTTCTCAGAACTGAACAAATCATCTCTGGATGAATTCGCTGAATTCCCTTTAATAAATGTGCAATGATTTCTTCAACGGTTGATTTACTTTGAGTATATAATTCTAAAACCTCTCTTTCTAATAGGTTTAAGTTCTCTTGCCTTTTCGATTCAGATATGTCTTTAAAGAAAATTGAAACACCATCTTGAGAAGGATACACATGAATATCAAACCATTTATCCATTGAATCAGAATAAATCTCATTGCTTGATGACACCCCTTGTTGCATAGCTTTAATAACATTGTCACCCAAGCTTAAAATAATTTCTTGAGGAAAAGCATTCCAAACAGGTTCTCCAATAACATCTTTCCGTAAAATTCCAATCAATAATTCTGCTTCTTTGTTCCAATATCGTACCATCCATTTTTTATCAATAGTTATAAATCCATCGGTGATACTTTCTAAAATATTAGTGATTTGTGTACTATACCTTGCTAGTTCTCTTTCAGATTTTTTTCGTTCAATATCTAAGGCTATTTGAACCGCAATTTTATTTAAGGCAGAAACAAAACTCGCATTCTCGTTTATATATTTCTCAGAGATAAAAGTAAATACGGCTATTACTTCGCCTTTAAATAATATGGGCACTCCAATACAAGCATTTAAATTTGCTTCTTTTGCAATTTGTACGCGTCTAATTTTATTTTGTTGAATATCATTTAAGATATACAAACGCTTCATTTGCCAAGTTCTTCCTGGATGCCCTACACCTATATCAAAAAACTGTGAATAATCGGTAAGAAATGCAGCTTCGTTTTTGCTTTTTACCCAATTGGCAGTTATTTCTAGTTTATTATCTTCTTTATTTAATAACCATGCTTCTCCAACATTAAAATTGAAATAAGTACCAATGATTTTTAAAGCCGCTGCAAAAGCATCTTCTATTTTCTCATGTATGCCTAAGGCATTAATTATTTCATGCGTTAATAATTGGCTCTCTTGTTCTTTTTGAAGTGAAGTAACATCTCTAGTTATACCAACCAATCCATTTATTTTTCCTTGAGCATCTTTTAAAGGCACTTTTGTAATTAATTTCCAAGTTGTATCATGGTTATTATGAGAATCGATTTTTTGCACATAATTAGACATAGTAATGCCTTTTTTTAGCACAGCTAATTCTCCTTTTATAAATTGATTAGCAACTTGCTTTGGCAAAAATTCGTGTATTGTTTTGCCAACTACAGCCTCTTCTGAATCTGCATTTAATAAATGTAGGGTACCTTTATTTGCAACAACGTATTTATGATTGATGTCTTTTATGAAAACATAATCAGGTAAATTATCAATTACCGATCTTAATATACTTCTTTCAGCATCAAGTTTTTGTTTATTTGCTTTTGACTCTGTTATATTTCTTGCAAAACAAGCTATTCCTACAATAGATTTTTCTGAATTAATTATGGGTTGAAAATTTACTTCTAACCATGAATGAGTATCACCATCAGTAAGAATTTCTTCTATAAAAGACTCTCCATTTAATACTCTTACATATCTATCTTTCCAGAATATTACATTTGCTTTGCTAAATAAATCTTCAGTTAACAAATTATCACCTGTTTTAATTTCTTTACCAGTAATATCTAAGATTGATTTAACAAATGCAGTATTGCCTGCAATCAATTTAAAACTTTTACTAACGCTCCATATTAAATCATCAGTAGCATTAATTAGGGCTTCTTTATCTCTTTTTTCAAATTCTTGTTGTTCTTCAGCCTTTTTTAAAATTGCGAAATCTCTACCAATGCAAAATGCTACTTGTTCTTTTTCATTCCATTTGGCAGACCAAAGCATGGGAACAATTTTACCATCTTTTCTTACAATTCTATTTTCAAAATTGAGTACATTTTCTCCTTTAAATAACCTTTCCCCAATTTCTATAGATTCATCAATATCTTCATGGTAAATTAAGCTAGCATATGGTATACCAATTAATTCTTCTGGCGAATATCCCCAAATACTTTCACTAGCTTTATTTATTTCAACAAATTCTCCTTTATTGTTAACTGTGCAAATAATATCTAAAGAAGAATCTAAAAAGCGCTTCCTGTTTTTTTT
>JBMLQZ010000573.1:0-2590 GCA_049241285.1 Chitinophagaceae bacterium
TGGTTGCTGCTTTAATTTGGTGGTTTATTGCTTTGCAAAACCAAAACAAATTAATGGCAAATATGCGTTTGGTAGAGTTGAATAAAGACGATCCAAGGTATTTACAAAAAGTAGCAATTATTGAAGATGCAAAACGCAGAAAAACAGCTCAATATGTTGGTGAAGGTTGCACATTTTTAGCATTAATAATAGTAGGTGCTGTATTTGTATTTAGAGTTACTCGTAAACAAATTCGACTTTCTCAACAGCAGCAAAATTTTATGATGGCAATTACGCATGAACTAAAAACACCTATTGCTATTACTAAATTAAATTTAGAAACTTTACAAAAACGCAAGCTTGAAGAGCAGCAACAAAAAAAACTTATAGGCAACAGTCTGCATGAAAATAATCGGTTAAATATTCTTTGTAATAACATTTTAATGGCATCTCAGTTAGATGCTGGTGTAATAGCTAATAAGCAAGAAATTAATTTTACAAGCCTTATAAACAGTAGCATTCATGAGTTTAAAGTAGGATTTCCTCAAAGAGTTTTTCATTCACACATAACTGAAAATATTTACTTATTGGGTGAAGAAATGATGCTACAAATGCTTGCCAACAATTTAATAGAAAATGCTGTAAAATATTCGCCTAAAGAAAGTGTTGTTACAATAGAATTAATTCAGAAAAATAACAAAATTCAGTTAATAGTAATTGATGAAGGTGTAGGTATTGAAGAATCTGAAAAGAAATTAATTTTCGATAAATTTTATAGAAGTGGTAATGAAAATACCCGAAAAACAAAAGGTACTGGTTTAGGTTTATACCTTTGTAATAGAATTATGAATAATCATAAGGGAACAATTGTTGTTACCAATAATATACCTAGAGGAAGTATTTTTACCGCTACATTTTAATGCGTTATGAAAGAAAATAAAGGCAATATTCTTTTGGTTGAAGATGAAGAGAATTTGCATGAAACTTTAAAGCTAAACCTTGAAATTGAAGGGTATGAAGTTACTAGTGCTTTTGATGGAAGTGCAGCTTTAAAAGCAGTTGCAAATGAATATTTCGATTTGATTATTTTAGATGTAATGCTGCCAGAATTAGATGGTATAAGCGTTGCAGAAACTATTAGAATAAATAACTTAGATACACCCATATTAATGCTGAGTGCAAAAAACACCAGTGCAGATAGGGTATTGGGGTTAAAAAAAGGAGCGGATGATTACCTAACAAAACCTTTTAACTTAGAAGAATTATTGTTGCGAGTAGATAAACTAATTATTAAAAATCAACGCTTACATATTAAAGAAAGCATTGGCGATTCCTATGATTTTAGGGGCAATAGAATAGATTTTAAAGCTCAATCAGCCACTACCTTTTTAGGTAATACAGTAGAGTTGAGTAAGAAAGAAACCATGCTCTTAAAACTACTGATAGAAAACAAAGGTGAGGTAACTACTAGAGAAAAAATATTACAAGTTGTTTGGGGTTACAATGTTTATCCAACTACAAGAACCATTGATAATTTTATTCTCAATTTTAGAAAATACTTTGAACAAGATAGTAGAAGCCCCAAGCATTTTCATTCAATTAGAGGTGTTGGTTATAAGTATACAGATTAGTTTATAAACTGGCTTTTATTTTCTCTAACAACCCAGTTCTGTCTATTATTGCATTTGGAGTATACAATGCAACGTTACATTCCTCTATCAATTCTGTAAGCATGCTTTTTTTAGCTTCATCTTCTTGTTGATTAAAAAGTTCAGAAGCAATACTTTTTAATTTTTGAACAAATTTTTCGTCTGTTGTTTCGTAATTTAATGCATCAATCAATTCGTTTATATCTAATATATTTTCTTTATTGGGTAATGAGTTAGTGGGTGTATGAATTTCCTTTTCTTTAGCTTCGTTAGCATATGCTTGCTTATCATTCATTTTAAAAAAATACATTAATCCAAATAATGCCAATAATGCAATAATGCCAATAATCCCGATGTATTTTGTGTTGCTAACTTCTGAAGATAATTGTTCAATAGCTACTTTCTCTAATTCTTTATCAACCAATAAGTGAATAGGTTCAGATGCTATTTTTTCATAAGCTTGAATAGTAGGGCTAAAAAATGTAAATCCAATTGATGGAATACTAATCTTTCCTTTCTGTAAACAAGTAAATGGAATTCTAAAAACTTTTCTTCCCTCAACAGGAAAATGTAGCTTATTAAGTTGCTCAGAAGTTTCTGTTTCAAATGCTTCAATGCCTTTAGGCCATTGAATAGTAGGACAAAGAACTGAGCCAAAGTTCCCAACACCTTTTATGGTTATTTGTAAAATGTTATTGCTATTTACAGAATCGTTTTGTTTTGTAACACTTGCTTGTATTGTAAACTCACCAATAGCTCCACTAAAATCTATTGGTTTGTTTTTTGTTGGTAAAGGTAAAACGGTTATTCCCATGGGTGAATTACTTACAATTACTCTTTCATTTTTTACTACTGGTTTACCCGAAACATCTGTATTTATGAATTGTATATTGCTTTCAACAGTGGCTATTCCTAGTTGTAAATTGCCTTCTTGTAAAGGCAATAATTGTACACGTCTTATT